>JBBSDD010000109.1:0-7652 GCA_038249755.1 Flavobacteriales bacterium
ATTTTGCTGGAAGGCAATAAGGATGTATCCACTGCCGTGGAAAACACCCGCCTGGTAAAAGATTTCGGAGCCCAGATACTGGCCATAATCAGGCAAGGACAAACCATTACCTATTTTGACCGCAACACCGTATTGGAGCAGGACGACATTCTAAAAGTGTTGCTCAGTGCTGAAAAACTCGGAGAGCTCAAAAACTCAACCACGTACAAGATCAGCGGGCACGACGATGACTACATCGGAGAGACAGACGAGCGAAAGCTTTTTGAAGTCATGGTGCCAACCGGATCAGATATGGCCGGAAATTCGCTGAAAAAGATGCACTTCCGCACCATCTACGGACTAGCCGTGCTGGCCATCCGCCACCGCAACGAGGTCATCACTCAAAACATTTCTGATGTGCGCATCAAGGAAGGTGACATGGTGCTGCTCTACGGCAGAAAACAATTTGTGGACAATCTGGTGGCCCAGAAAAGTATGATTCTGCTGTCAGAATACAATGAGAAAAAAATCAATTACCGCAAGGCCATCCCCGCCATTATCATTGCAGTGGGCGTGGTGACAGCTGCGGCGCTGAATATTACTTCCATACTCATCAGCGCCATGGTGGGCAGCCTGCTCCTTGTCACTACCTCCATCCTAAAACCCAAAGAAGCATATGAAGCCATTGAGTGGAAGGTGATCTTCATGATGGCTGGCGTACTCTCCATGGGTACGGCCCTGGAAAAAACCGGCGGAGCCGAGCTCATCTCGCAATTTGTCTTCGAAAACCTCGGGGATCTCGATACCCGGATTATTCTGAGCCTTGTATTTCTCATCACATTCCTGAGCACCAACGTGCTTTCCAGCAAAGCCACAGCAGCCTTGATGGCACCTATCGTCATCAGCCTGTCGATGGCCCTCGAAGTGAGTTACAAACCCTTGTTGGTAGCTGTCATGTTCGCCTGTTCACTCACTTTCATGACCCCGGTGAGTTACCCCACCAACACCATGATTTACGCCCCGGGCAATTACAAATTCACCGATTTTCTCAAAATCGGCACCCCGCTCAATGTGATCATATGGATTGCAGCCTCGTTTATAATACCTTTGTTTTTCCCATTCTAACCCGTGATGAAATTTCTACCCATTTTTCGGTTTACCAGAAATTTTGACAACAAGGAAGACATCATTCTGCGTGACTTTCTGGCCATGGAAAGAACCAAACTCGCCAATGAGCGCACCTTGCTTTCCTACATCCGGGCTTCGCTTTACCTCCTTCTTGGCGGCATTGCACTCCTTCAGCTCGAGGGTTTTGAAAACATTCAGATACTGGGTTATATCTCCCTTTTTCTCACCGTTTGTTTGCTGGTAATTGGTGTGATCCGGTACCGCAGACTGAGCAAAAGATTACGCCGGTTTTATGAGGCCATCGAACAAGGAGAAAAAGCGCAGCCCTGAGCGCTTTTTGTGAAAAATCCATTTCTAATTCGGAATTGCGAGGCCCGCTTCGCATTTACCTCCCATGCGGGCTCCTGAGGTGGTCATTGAGATCGCTGCGCTAAGGTGCAATTCTGCGGTTGTGGGAATTAAATTCCCGCTTTGTTTCTGAAATTCACAATACGGCAACCTATATCTTGCGGAACGAAGATTATTTTGTTTGAAAAAAAAAAGAACGAATAAGATGATGATCACACCAGTTTCAAACCAAAAGTCTTTTTTGAAACCGCTTATTTATCTGATATTGAACTCTCCATCGTCTTCGATTCGCTTTCTTGTGAAGCGTCCGGGCTGACGCTGAGATGCAGAAAGATCCATTCGGGTCTGACTTTTGCATTTCGCCCCAACCAAGCCAAAAGAAATGTGGCTGTTGAATAAAGACGAGCTAAAACTGTAATTTTGTGGGCTTGGAGCAATCTGTATCACCTTCAAAAAAACCCGCACGCGGACCTTTGAAGGTTACTTTATCTATACTCAAATGGCTTTTCATTACAATCGTGGTTTTACTAACCATGGTAACCATAGCATTGATGCTGCCACCCGTTCAGAAATTTGTCATTCAGAAAGGTACCTCCTGGTTTAACGAAAAAACGGGTGGAAATCTAGCCATCGAAGACATTGATCTCCGTCTGCCTTGGTTTGTCAACCTAAACGGTGTCAGCCTTGACGACCCTTCCGGAAACAATGTCGCCACCATCGGTTCGCTGAAGACTTCTATTGGTTGGCGCATGATTTTCAACAACACCATCCGCATTGACCGATTGGAACTCGAAGGTGTGAATGCGGAGGTGTATTCCGATGAAAATGGCCGCTGGAACTACGATTTCATCATCGAAGCCTTCGCAGATAGCACTGCCGTACCAGATACTTCAACCGCCCCTTCCGCCTGGGATTTCTCATTGGGTAACCTGAAAATCAGGGATGCAAACCTTCAGTATTTCGATGCCACCTCCCGCGATTCCATCGCGACATCGCTCGGAAGCCTCGACGTGGTGATGGACCGATTTTCCATCACGGAAATGGTTTTTCTGGCAGAGTCCGTTCGTTTTACCGATTCGAAAACCTATATGCAAATGAGTGTGGCCGATACCCTGGTCAACGATTCTGACGATATGGTCGCTGTGAAAGACACTTCATCTACCTTCCCCGACCTGTTTTTAAAAGAACTCTACTTCGAAAATCACGAACTGACTTACCTTACCCTAGACGATGCCATGCGCTTGGACCTGAAGCTGGGTGTGCTCGAAATGGAGGCCGACGAAATCGACCTTTCGGAAAACAGATTCGCACTTGATCGGTTGAAACTGCACAATTCCGACTTTACCATGCGTTCGGTGAGCACCGAAAGGCCAGATACCACGGTCATGGATTACAACGATCTCTTCCTGCCTTTCCACATTGAGATCGCAGAGATTTCACTTGCGGAAAACAACGTGTCGCTTACCACTGTGGACTTAGAAAACACGGAAACACTTACAGAAATTGGCCAGATCAATTTCGAGGTGGAAGACCTTGAAATAACCCCCGATTTATACGCCCTGAAAGTAGAATCAATGAGCGCAGACTACGCCGGAGTCCCTGCGGTTTCCTCTTTGAGTTTTGAATTGCGATTTGAACCAACAGCGTTCTCCCTGTCCGACTTTCAGCTCGCGCTCGGGCAGTCAAATTTATCGGCCAACATTGAAGCCGAATACAAAAGCCTGAAGGCCCTGATAGAAGAGGCAATATTCACCACGGCCAGTCTAAATATCAATCCGTTAAGCCTTCATCCGGACGACGCCCGTCAAATTGTGGTTCTCGCGGGTTTGAATCCCGACAGCATTCCTCTGCCCGATCAGGTGTTACATTTAGAGGCTTCCCTTTCGGGCAATCAGCAGGCCATCGACCTGAATCAACTCGACCTGAAAATGGGCAGCACTTTTGTAAATCTGAAAGGTACCAGCAAGGGCTCCCAACTGGAAAGGCATACCGTCAATTTGACCACACTCGACCTTGGAATTTTCCTTGGTGATATTGTTCAGTTCCTTCCGGAAAATACCGATCTCAGCACTTTTCCGCAGGAAGTTTATTTTTCGGGGCGCGCCAAGGCATCACCAAACGCCAGCTCACTTAAGGGCCAATTCAATATGGATCTTGGCAAACTAGACATTGATGCCACCAGCGGCGGATGGGCTTCCGATTCCTTTCCACTCGAAGCCCACCTGAGCAGCGACATGTTAGACCTTAGTTCGCTCGTGGGCATAGATAGTCTGCAACTTAGCTTCGATCTCAAAGCGGATATATCAAACGCGGGAAGCGACCACCGCATTGGCAATGTCGTATTGCTCATTCCGGAAATCGATTATGGTCCCTATGTTTTAGAGAATTTCATCTCTGAAGTGGAAATTGATGGCGATGCTTATTCCTATCACGTGGAAGTGGCAGATACCCATGCCGTTGTGATTTTTGATGGCACAGCACGGTTGGGTGATACGTTGGAGCTCAACGCAGAAGGAGATGTTAGGGGTATTGATTTTGAATATCTTGGTCTCACAGAAAATGATTTGCGCGTGCGAACGCATTTTATAGTCAACTACAATCAGCATGACAGCATACAAACCGGTAGTTTACAAATCGACGAATCGGTTGTAATTAAGGAAGGTGAGCGAATAGATGTCCATCCCATCACAGCCCAATTTCATTTGTGCCCCGACAGCGTTTCGGTAGAAATAATCAGTCAGATATTCAGTTTCAAAACGGCTTCCAATCTTTCTGTAGATGTTCTTCAGGACCATTTGGCAGGATTGTTTAAAGACAATCCCGACAGCACCATCAACCAGGAGGGTTATTGGACCCTTGATTTTCAGAGCAGCAAAAATGAGATTTTGCAGGAGTTTTTGCCTGCATTGACAAAGTTTGCTCCTTCTACAGCCCGCATCGATTATGATGCATTGAGCAGACAAATTGAAGTTGATGTGGATTTTCCTGAAATTGTATATGATAAAATATTTGTCGACAGCCTGACAATGAATTTTGTCGGTAAAGCCGGAAGCATTGCGGGTAATTTGCACATCAATCGCGCTGCGTATGATACTTTGTCGGTGGAGAATATTACTCTTTCACTTGAGCCCGCAGAAGTTGGAAATTACTTTTCATTCTCCATTCTGAACAGGATGGATACCGCCCAATATCTGTTTGAAGCCAGTCTCATTCACAATACCTCCGATACACTTTCGGGATGGATCATTGAACCGTCAGACACCTTTGTGATGGATGGGAAAGTATGGGATGTGGATCCTGCGGCACGAATCACCCTGAAAGATTCACTTTACGGAATAGAAAACTTTTTACTGCGACGTGATCAAAATGAATTATCCATTCATACGCCCATCGATGACAACGTGCTTCACATATCAGCAAAAAATTTCAGCCTCGCTTATATTTCCGGCCTGCTCTCAACAGAGGAAAATCTGATAGAAGGCAGGCTGAGCGCCGAAATGAACATCAATGCAGATGGAACTTTTGCCGGAAACGGCAAAATATCAGACCTGATTCTGGCTGGAGCAGAATTTGGAGCACTCAACTGGGATGCATCTTCTGAAGGCAAATCTTACTTCCTCACCGCTGGTCTTGACGGTCCGGTGGCCAATCTGAAAGCCGATGGCGTTATGACCTCGCTGCCTTCAGGAGATGCTGAACTGGACATTGAAGTAAACCTGAGTAATTTCATGTTTGAGAGCCTGGTAGACATTCTTCCTTCCCTCATTGAGAACGCGGAAGGAGAATTGACCGCCGACATTTCAGTAAATGGCACCACGGCTGCACCACAAGTCAGTGGGGCACTGAATTTTGACAACATCTACGTTCGGATGGTGGACAACAGAGCTGATTATTACCTCAGAAATGAGAAGATAAAAATAGAAAAAGACGCTTTTATATTTCCATCATTTAGCATCGCCGACAGTTCCGGACAAAAAATGGTCATTGATGGACGCGTGAATCATACCAATTTTACTGATTTGATTTACGATTTACATATCACCAGCGACAATTTCACGCTGCTCAATCTCCTTCCTGGCGATGATCCGCTTGTATACGGCAAGCTCATCGTGGCAAGCGACATTGAGCTCACCGGTTCACAGATTATGCCCAAAGTGCGCAGTGACATCTCACTGAAGGAGGGTTCTTCTATGGTTTTTCAGGTACCGGACAAACAATATGACGACGCATCATTTGACGGCTTGGTAGAATGGGCTTCTTTTGACGAAGAGGAAAAAATAGGATCCGGGATCATCGGGAGGGACAAAACAGAGGAAACCGAAAAGGTACAAAGCACCTCGGTTGATCTCAGTGGCACCCTGAATATCGATCCACAAACAAGACTCAAAATTGTGATAGACCCAATCGCCGGAGATAACCTGACCATTCAGGGAGGGGGCAAATTGGGCATCGGATATGATAGATCAGGCAATATAAGTCTTTCCGGAACTTACAGCATCACGAGTGGCGAATATTTGCTCACCTTTTACGATGTAGTAAAGCGTAGTTTTCAGATGAATCCGGGAAGTACCATCACGTGGAGCGGAGACTTGTACACCCCGGAAATGAATATCACCGCGATATACAAAACGCGTATAGCGCTGGGAAGTCTGATGGGCACTGCCGGTGGAGATCAAAGCAGTTTTAATGAATCGCTGCGGCGCCAAGCTGATTTCGAATTACACATGACGCTCGAAGGTGACCTCGAAAATCCCGAAATATCCTTCGAGATAAAAATGGGTCCCGATAGCCGTGGTGTGCTGGGCGGCGCAGCTGATGCGAGACTGGCCCAAATCAACAGCAATGAAGGCGAACTAAACCGCCAGGTATTCGCGATGCTTGTACTGAACAGTTTCATCAGTGAATCGGGCGGAGACGGTGGCAGTGCCGTGGAAAATTCGGCCCGAAACAGCGCCAGCCAGATTTTGACACAGCAACTGAACAACCTGAGCGATAAAATGATTGGAGGCGTTGAACTCACCTTCGATTTACAATCTTACACTGGTCAAACTGGCGCTGGCGAAACAGACCTGAGTGTTGACCTTGCCAAATCCTTGTTTGACGACCGTGTCGTGGTAAAAGTTGGGAGCACAATGGCCCTGGAAGGCGACAACGCTGGAGCCAGTGAAAGCCAGCAACTGGTAACAAATGTGGTGGTGGAATATCTCATCACGCCTGACGGAAGATACAGATTCAAGGTATTTAGAAGCACCGATCTCGAAGATATTGTTGTGGGTCGCGTTACGCGAACTGGCGCCGGTGTGATGTTTCGCCGCGAGTTTGACCGGGGCAAGCAGGTGTTTAATGTCAGCGAAGAAGAAAAGGCGGCCCAGGAGGAGGCTGAGCGCATAAAAGAAGAAAAAAAGGCCAGTGAAGAGAGAGAAAAAGAAGAGGGAAAACAGGATAGGAAGCAAAGTGAAAAAGAAAAAGAAACCGGCGTGAGCAGCCTGCCCACGACACCAACGATCAAAGAAGAAGATCAGGAATGAAAAGCAGGTTAATCTATATTGTATTGGGTGCATTCATGGTTTCCTGCAGCGCAAAGAAGTTTTTGCCGGAAGGCGAATTATACTTTGCTGGCCATGAATTTGAGTACAACAAAGAGCAAGAGTCAGTGCCAGGATCACTTAGAGACAGGCTCAGCAATGAAATCCAACCCGATCCGGTGATAAAGGTATTGGGAAGCAGGCCGGAAGCGTGGTTTTATGGTATTGCGGGTGAAACCGAAAAGGAAAAAGGTATCAAATATTTCATAAAGTATAAATTGGGAGAACCACCCGTTTATGTGGATAACATTGACCAGGAGCGGAATGTCAACTTTCTGGAAAGCATTCTGGTGAGTGAAGGATTTTTTCGCGCCAATGTGGAGTCGCGCATCGATTCCTCAAAACGCGAAGCAAAAGTGGTCTATATGGTCGATCAGGGCACCCCATATCGGTATGACAGCCTTTTTGTTTGTGAAGAACCCGGGACGATTTGCAGGCCCACCGACTCACTTCTTCAAAGCTCCTCCATCGATATGGGCGACCTGTTCAGTCGCACACAGTTGGAAACTCAGAGGACACGGATTGGCGATCATTTCCGCTCGCAGGGATATTATTATTTCCGGCCTGATTATATCAAATATCAGGTAGACAGCGCTCAAATGAACCATACAG
>JBBSDD010000110.1:0-7636 GCA_038249755.1 Flavobacteriales bacterium
GCCAAAAATGATGGCCAAAATACCCAATGGAATACCCGCGATAAATATTCCGAGAATGGCGCTTATGAATCCGGCGATGGCAAGTCCCGGTGTTTTTCGGGCGCCATACACGTGCTGATAGTACTCGGGATCGTCGGCACTCATTGGAGGTGCAGGGCTGCGGTCCAGAATGCGCATACGGAAATTCCCCATTTTTTGGAATCGGGATTGGTGCGGTGCCACGAATTTTTGTTCTTTCACCGCAGACTTTTGCTCAATGGTCGCCGGTGTGATAGGCTCCACAGAAGCTTCGAGCAAGTCAGATGATGTCTTTTCTTGATTTAAATCGGCAGAAAATGAATCTTCAGAAATCTCTGCATAACGGCTATTTCGATCATTTAAAGTGGGCGATTTGAGGTTGAGATGGTAACCTTTGGTATACTTTCTTTTTTGAACCATGCCCGAAGAGGCAAATTCACTGTTTGATTTGCAGCCACTTATACATATGAAAAGCAGGCATAGATAACCTAAGGTGGATCGTTTGAAATAGAAATTCTTCATCGTCTTGAGAAATTTGAACCGCAAGAATAGGGATTTTGCCAAAAATTCCCAAAAAATAGAAGCAGATTTAACATAAGGCGTACGCATATTGATATCGATTCGTTTTGATTGTGCGTTTTGCACCACCCTCTGAAAGCATTATTTTACATTTGTTTTTTAATGGTGCACAATCATCAGGACATTGACGTCCGAAAAGAATTTCAGCTGAAAATATGGCTATTGAATTGTATCCGCTTTTCTCCAAATTTTCAGGTAAAACCTGTGTTTTAATGCAAAAACTCCTTTTTCCCATTTTTCTCATCCTCTTCAGTTGGTCAGCGTTTGGGCAAACTCCCACGGCCCCACTGACCCGCATTCTGTTTGTATTCGATGCGAGCAACAGCATGAACGCGACCTGGCAAAGTGACCGGCGCATCACCATTGCCCAAAAATTGCTTTCAGAAGCGGTTGGTGAACTCAACGACAAACCCAATGTGGAGATGGGTCTTCGGGTATATGGACATCAGGTGGCCATCCTTCCCGGAAAACAAGATTGTGAGGACACCAAGCTCGAAGTATCATTCCGACCAAACAATGGTGATCTTATCCAAAGGACGCTCAAACGAATCGTTCCCAAAGGCACCACCCCCATTGCGAGATCGCTGGAAAAAGCCGCTGGTGACTTTCCGGAATGTGCTTCCTGCCGAAACATCATCATCCTCATCACCGATGGAATTGAAGCCTGCGATGGGGATCCCTGTGCCATTTCCCTCGCTTTGCAAAAACGCGGTGTCATTTTAAAACCTTTTGTCATCGGCGTGGGGCTGGATCAGGATTTTACCAGTACTTTTCACTGTGTGGGAAACTATTTCGATGCCACAAACGAGGAATCTTTCAAGAATATTCTGGACATCGTCATTACACAGGCCCTGAACAATACCACAGCCCAGGTGAATCTGATCGACGATTTTGAAAAACCTTTGGAATCGAATGTCACCGTTAATTTTTTTGATGAAAATACAGAACAACTCGTTTACGGTTTTGTACATACCCTCAACCACTATGGAAATCCGGATACCATCAGCCTCGATCCCATCCTGACTTACCGCATGGAGGTGCACACCATTCCCACCATTACCAAAACAGGAATTAAAATTGTGCCTGGCAGGCACAACATCATCCCGGCGGATGCCGGTCAGGGACGTCTCGAAGTAAAAATTCAGGGGCGATTGGGCGACAATGTGCCGGTAATCCTTCGCCTGGCCAATAAGAATGAAACCGCCCACGTGCAACTGGCCAATACCGTGGAGAAAGTTCTTACGGACACATACGATTTAGAAATTCTCACCCTGCCACGCACCAAAATTTCGGCGGTGGAAGTGACCCAAAATAAAACCACCACCATCAACATCGCCGAACCCGGCATGGTGAACATCGGACTCTCTTCGCCGGGTTATGGAAGCATTGCTTTCATCAACGGGAGCAAGTTGGAATGGGTCGTCAACATTGATGATTTCAATCTGCAACAACAATATAAGTTGCAACCTGGAAAATACAAACTGACTTACCGATCAAAAAACAGCAAAGAAGTGGTTTATACCATTGAGAGAGAATTCACCGTTGCGAGCGGATCTGCTGTGAGTCTGAAATTGTAAACCGCGGGTGAATCCAATATCTGGTTCACATAGTGGATATTTGGTCGCATTAAAATTGACGGATTTATTGAACCAAAACAGACCCGAATTATATTTTATTTGTGGATTATGCCATTTAATGCATTCCTTTTTCGATGCATTAAACCTTTGCCGAAAGGCGAAGTCTTACTATCTGAAAGCGAAAAATGCAGGATCAGGACAGGGAAATAATAAGGGATTTATTGAAGCCTGCCAGCAGTGAGCGGGCTTTCACCCAACTTGTCGAAATTTATCAGAAACCCCTCTACGCGCACATTCGGCGCATGGTGGGCAACCACGACGATGCAGATGATGTGTTGCAAAATACATTCATCAAGGTGTGGCGATACGCTGCAGGATTTAAAGGTGATTCGGCCCTGTTTACCTGGTTATACCGCATCGCCACAAATGAAGCGCTCGGATTTATCAGGGCTCAGAAACCTGCAATGGAAAGCGAAATCAATGAAGAAATTCAGCCTGCCGGCAATACGGATGGCCCGGATGGTGAAGAAATTTCCAGGAAACTGGCCGCTGCCCTACTTACCCTTCCGGAAAAACAACGGCAGGTTTTTGATCTGAAATATTTTTCTGAAATGACCTATGAAGAAATTTCGATTATCACAGGCACTTCCGTGGGCGGATTGAAAGCCTCCTATTTTCACGCTGTCAAAAAAATTGAAGCAGCATTGACATCCTGATTAAACCATCGCCAAAAACTTACATCCAAAGCCCGTCATGCAACACAACGATCAACAAGAAAAAGATTACCTGAAGGAAATGGCTCCTTCCCTTTTCGGGAAAAAGCACGAAATACCTGCTGATGCGCCCAAAGGCTATTTTGATGCCCTGCCCGGAAAGCTGCAACAGCGCATCTCAGCTGAAAAGATGGAACCGCCAAAAGGAAAAATAATCCGGCTGATTAACTTCCAAAACATCGCCATCGCAGCAGGAATCGCCCTGCTCCTGGCCTTGATTCCCGTGCTGCGCCATGTGATGGATTCTCCTTCAAAAACCGGGGAAACAGCGACTGTGGCTTATGAAATTGAGCTACCCGGGAACGTGGAAATGGAAGTGCTCGCAGATTACGTGGATGAGGATATGCTTTACGCAAATATCCAAACCCACGAATTGAAAAGCTGGCATCTTAACGACGACATTTCTGACGCAGCCATCATAGACTATCTGGCAGAAGAATCTGACCCGCTGGATATAATTTCAATCATAAACGACTAAAACAATTAAAAATGAAAAAGACCATCGGCCTTTGTGCCCTCCTGCTCACCACTACCATACTCTCCGCTCAAACAGACGACAGAGAAGATGACAAAAACCGCGCTGAAATAGAAAAGCAAAAGATCGCTTATCTCTCCACGGAGCTTGCGCTCACAGAAGATGAATCAAAAGCCTTCTGGCCGGTATACAATGCCTATCAGGAAGAGTTGAAAAAATTCCGTGAATTGCTTACGGAAAGCAAAAAAGAAACCCAGGGAAGAGAAACGCAATTGACCGAAGCCGAAATGGATCGACATATGGCGATGAAATTTGATATGGAGCGACAAAGAATTGCAGTTGACGAGCAATACTATCAAAGATTCAAAGGTGTGCTTCCTGTTCAAAAAGTGGCCGACTTATACAAAGCGGAACGTGGATTTAAAAAAGAATTGATGCAAAAAATGCGGGAAAGACGCGGCGCAGTTGATGGCGACAAAAAGCAAGAACGTGAACAATATCGGGAGCATGATCAAAATCGGGAGAGTGAACCAAATCAGGAGCGCAGATAACTTCGTTTCCGATTAAATCCTGAAATTAAAATTTATCCCATCCAGGCCTTTCAGAAAGGTTTGGTTGGGATTTTTTTTTTGATTGCCGGGCAGCTTGATTCTGGAAAACCCCTTATTACCTTTGCCGGATGAATTCCAATTCGGATTTTTTTCAATATCAGGCCCAAACTTCTCCCCACCCGCTGGCGATCAATGTTGCGCGCGCAGAAGGCTGCTATATCTACGACACCGCCGGAAAATCATACCTCGATATGGTATCCGGCATTGCGGTCTCAAATGTGGGTCACCGGCATCCGCACATTGTCGATGCCATTAAAAATCAGGTGGATAAATATCTTCACGTGATGCCTTACGGCGAATTCGTGCAGGAACCTCAGACAATTTTGGCCAGAAAACTCTGCGCAGTTTTGCCGGATGGTTTGGATGTATCCTATTTCGTAAACAGCGGCACGGAAGCCATTGAAGCCTCACTGAAACTGGCCAAACGATTTACCGGACGCACCAAACTTGTATCCTGTCTCAAATCCTATCACGGCAGTACCCACGGCTCGTTGAGCGTTTCCGGAAACGAAAAAAAGAAATACGCTTTCCGCCCCCTCCTTCCGGACGTCCATTTTATGACTTTCAATGATATGGAGAGTCTTGAACGCATCGATGAACGCACAGCAGGTGTCATCGTAGAAACGGTGCAGGGCGATGCGGGCGTGCGCATTCCCACCCGCGAATGGATGCAGGCTTTGCGCCAAAAGTGCAATGAAACCGGGGCCTTGCTGATACTCGATGAAATTCAGGCGGGTTTTGGGCGCACGGGCAAATTGTTTGCTTTCGAACATTTCGGCATCGTGCCGGATATTTTGGCTGTCGCCAAAAGTATGGCCGGCGGCATGGCCATGGGATGTTTTGTGAGCAGCGCGGAGATCATGCGCTCGCTCTCAAACGATCCTATTTTGGGCCACATCACCACATTTGGCGGCCATCCCGTGTGTTGCGCGGCGGGGATTGCCAATCTGGAAGTGATCTTATCAGAAAATCTGGTAGAAACCTGCGAGGCCAAAGGAGCGATCCTCGAAGCCGGTTTGCGCCATCCTGCTGTGGTTGAAATTCGCAGGATCGGCCTCATGCTCGCGGTGGAATTTGCATCGGCTGACCTCGTTTACAAAATCGTAGACCGATGTCTCGAAAAAGGGGTAATTGCGTTTTATTTTCTCTCCTGTCCGGAGAGCTTTCGCCTCGCTCCTCCCCTCAATATTTCGGATGAAGACCTGCAGAAAGCCACCGCAATCATCTATGAATCTATCGACGAAATAGCCGGGAAATCTCAGTAAGTACCCACCGACAACATCACAAGGGTGCAGCTTTCTTCCGCGTCGATGCCTTCGGCCCGCAGTTTTTTGAAAAATTCTGGGTTTTCAGTACCCGGATTAAACACCACACGGCGTGGATTCAGCGTCATAATATAATCCATCCAATGTTGCTGGTTTCGCGGATGAACATAGAGTGTTACCGTATCTACCTGATCTACCGGAATTAAATCTGTGTGAATAGGGATATCGCCGATTGTTCCCGGTTTTAACCCGACCGCAGTCACATCATAACCCTGTCGACGCAGCGCTGTAACGGCGCGGTAAGAATATCTGTTCGCATCCGGGCTCGCACCGACTACAACTGTTTTTTTGGTTTTCATAAATTCTTTAATTGACCGTACAAAGGAACGAAAAAATAAAAGGACGCCCCGTAGAGCGTCCTTCACAGCAGCTTTGGGCCGCCCCTGGTTCATAGCGCAGGATCGTAACTAAATTGGTTTTCGGGCACAATAAACTCTCCTTCAGGCGTGCGAATCATCAGATAAAAATCGCGGGACATAAAATTGATGCTGTGCGTAAATTTTCGGTTGGTGAGATAACATTCCCAGGCTTTCAGAGCCATTTTTTTAATGGCCGCCCATGCATAAGTGTTCAGCCCGGCTGGCCGGGGAAAAGAGTTGATGTATCGGTTGGCGTCTGCTAGATTCTTCATGGGGATTTTCTTTTTTGTTTCTTCAAAGGTCTCGTAGCAGGACGTAATGGATTTACGTGGTGAGAATAATTATATCGCAGTCGAATAATTAGAGTCTGTCAATAGAGTCAAGTGGATGAGCCAGACAGTTTATTACCGAACCGCGCATAAATCCTACACTCGTTTTGGGTTTAAAAATCACAACTATAAGGTTTTCAGATTTATAAAATTCTTATCAACGACTTAAGGAAGGTGTTTTAAGCAAAAGATTGGCTTGCATAAATGGACTCCGGCCCTTTCAGTGTGATCTACGCATTGCGTTTTTAAAACTTTAAGAGAAATATAACTTTCGGCAAAAAATGAGTTTTAACTTTTCGCACCGCGTATCTGTATTAAATGAGTTTTCGGTTTTAATGCATGCTCGCTGAGCTTCAATGGACCTCAGCCATCTCAGTAAACTTGACATTTCAACATTTTTTCCGGGGAAATAAAAAACTTTCGTAAAATAAAGAGAGTTGTCCTACTAAGCGTTATTTAATAAAAAAGATCATAATAAAAATCCAAATCTACCAGCTCAAATCTGAGCGGTTATGTTTGCATGTGTGTTCAAGAATTGGAAACCAAAGCTTACTCAGCGGGAATAGAATGCAAATGCTTAATTCCCTATTTTTCTTCGTTCAGATAATTCCTTATGTCGGTGAGGGATCCATATAGCACCACCAAATCACCTGCATGTAGAACGGTATTGCCGTTTGCAACTCCCTGCACGGTGGAAACATTTTCCATTTTTCCAAAACTGGACTTTTTCTGAGACCTGGTAATGGTTGTAAGCGCTACAAGGTTGTATTTGCGTCTGAAGCCAACTTCCTGTATGCTCTTTCCGTTGTAGACTTCGGGAATCTCAGACTCGATGATGCTAAACTCCTTACTGAGCTCAAAAGAATCCACCACACCGCGCAGGCATAGTTTCTTCGCCCAACGCTCGGCGGTTTCTTCTTCCGGATGTACGATTTCATCCACCCCGATAGCCTGAAGCACTTTCTCGTGAAGCGGATTGATGGCCCGGCTTATCAGTCGTTTTACCTGGAGATTTTTCAGCAGTGCCGTGACCATGATATTGGCTCCCTGGTCTTCGCCTATGGCCACCAGCACAATATCCGTATCCCGAAAGGGCAGACCTGATACGGCAATTTCATCGGTGGCGTCGAGACAGATGGTGTGTGATATTTTTTCCTTGTAGGCATCCACTTTTTGCATTTTGATATCGATGCCTATCACTTCATTGCCCTGCGCAGTAAGTTTCTCTGCGAGTGATGTACCGAAATTTCCCAATCCAAAGATGATATATTTCATGACTTATTTTTTTTAATTGATCAGTATTTCTTCCGAGGGATAACGGTAATTTTTCAGTTTTACCTTGTTGAATATGGCGATCATAAGCGTAAGCATACTGATCCTTCCAACAAACATGAGTAAAGTAATCACCAACTTGCCCCCATCGCTGAGCTGCGCAGTGATGCCCACGCTGAGCCCCACGGTGCTGTAAGCGCTGAAACATTCGAAAGCAATGCCCAGCAAATCTTTTTCCGGATCTGTAATCGCTATGGCCAGTATACCCGTACCGATAGCGATCAGAGAAAGCGAAATAACAGAAAATGCCCGACGCAC
>JBBSDD010000111.1:0-7628 GCA_038249755.1 Flavobacteriales bacterium
AGCCGCGGCGCGCAATGCCATTGTTTACATCCCAGTGCAACATGGATGTAAGTCGCCGCTCAGCATCTTCAGAGCCGTCGAGCAACATGCCAAAACCGCCGTTCACGACTTCGCCCCAGCCGACACCGCCGCCATTGTGCAGGCTCACCCAGGTGGCGCCGCGGAAGGCGTCGCCCACGAAATTTTGCACAGCCATGTCGGCGGTAAATGCCGAACCATCGTAAATATTGCTCGTTTCCCGGTAAGGGGAATCCGTGCCGGATACATCGTGGTGGTCGCGGCCAAGGATCACAGGTCCGATGGATCCTTTGCCAATGGCATCGTTGAAAGCCTTCGCGATTTTCATGCGGCCTTCGGCATCGGCATAGAGGATGCGGGCTTGAGAGCCAACCACCAGGTTGTTTTCCTCGGCGTTTTTGATCCAGTGGATGTTGTCGGCCAACTGTCGGCGAATCTCTTCCGGCGCATCCGACAGAATTTTCTGAAGCACTTCGCAGGCGATTTCATCTGTTTTTCGGAGGTCTTCGGGTTTTCCGCTGGCACATACCCAACGAAACGGCCCAAATCCATAATCGAAACACATGGGCCCCATGATGTCCTGCACGTAGGAGGGATATTTGAAATGGGAAATGTCTGGTGACATAATATCTGCTCCGGCGCGGCTCGCTTCCAGCAAAAAGGCATTGCCGTAATCGAAGAAATAGGTGCCTCGGTCTGTGTGTTTGTTGATCGCAGCGGTGTGCCTTCGCAGGGTATCCTGAACCGCTTCGTGAAAAGCTTCCGGGTCACGGGTCATCAGACTGTTCGACTCTTCAAAGGTGTATCCAAGGGGGTAATAACCTCCGGCCCAGGGGTTGTGAAGTGAGGTTTGATCAGAACCGAGGTCGACAAAAATGCCTTCCTGATCAAATCGTTCCCAGATGTCCACCACATTGCCCAAATAGGCCAGCGAAACCACTTCTTTTGCGGCTTTTGCGGCTTTCACGCGTTCTACCAGCTTGTCCAAAGAATCAATGAGCTCATCCACCCATCCCTGACTGTGGCGTGTATGGGCTGCTTTCGGATTTACTTCCGCTATCACGGTAATGCATCCCGCTATATTTCCGGCTTTGGGTTGCGCACCGCTCATACCTCCGAGCCCGCTGGTTAGGAATATTTTGCCATCCAGACCTTCTCCGTTTTTTGAGATTTTTCTACCGGCATTGAGCACGGTGATGGTGGTGCCGTGTACAATTCCCTGCGGACCGATGTACATATACGAACCGGCTGTCATCTGCCCGTATTGGGTCACACCGAGTGCATTGTATTTTTCCCAGTCATCCTGTTTGGAGTGGTTTGGAATCATTATACCATTGGTTACCACCACGCGCGGGGCATCCTTGTGCGATGGGAAAAGACCCATGGGATGGCCGCTGTACATCACAAGGGTCTGCTCTTCGGTCATTTCCGACAGGTACTGCATGGTGAGCAGGTATTGGGCCCAGTTTTGAAACACGGCGCCGTTGCCGCCATAAGTGATCAGTTCGTGGGGATGCTGCGCCACCAAGGGGTCGAGGTTGTTTTGAATCATGAGCATGATGGCCGCCGCCTGCTGACATCGTGCAGGATAGGCCTCGATGGGCCTGGCAAGCATGGGGTACGAAGGGCGGAATCGATACATATAAATCCGGCCGTAAGCGATTAATTCATCGTAAAATTCCCTGGCGAGGGTGGGGTGGTGTTCGACAGGAAAATAGCGCAAGGCATTGGCCACAGCCAGTTTTTTTTCCCCGGGGTTTAGGATGTCTTTTCTTTTTGGTGCGTGGTTTACAGCATGATCGTAGGGTTGGCCTTCCGGCAAATTTTTTGGAATACCATCGCGAATGATTTTCTGAAAATCTGCGGGCAATGTCGATGAAGCGGTTGAAGTTTCCATGTTCGGTTTCATTTTTTCACGATGCGCCCTTTTTTGCGGTCAAAACCGTAGGGACAATGCAGGCAGCCGTTTTGACAACAATAGCCACGGCGCAAGAGATATTTGGCCGTGAAAACCATAAATCCTTCGTCGCTGAAGTAATATTCGTCGGGCTCGAGGTTGTTTATTCGGCCAAAACCATTCTGGTCATCGGTCATGCAGCAAATTTCGTTTTTTTTGCGGGTTTCCAAATTTTTGGTGAACCAGCCAGGTATGTTTAAAGGAATACATCAATCAGATTGGATTCGCAGTCCTTGGAAAACCCATTCAAACATGGAAATGTTTACCTTCGCCGCCTCGAAATGCTGTGGACGTGAACAATTTCAGACATTTTTTACATAAAGGCATGATTCAATCCAGCTTGCCTGTTGGAGTAGCATATATTTCCTTACCAAAAACTGGTTATTTTACAATGAATCAGTACCGCTTTTTCTGATGCGTATTGCTGTCAATACCAGATTGTTGTTACCAAACCGTTTGGAGGGCATTGGATGGTTTGCATACGAGACGCTGCGTCGCATTTCCCAAGACCATTCCGAACATGAATTCATTTTTATTTTCGACCGAAAACCGGCGCGCGAATTTATTTTTGGTGACAACGTAAAAGCCTTGGTTGCGCATCCCCAGGCCCGCCATCCCATTCTTTGGTATTTGTTTTTCGAATTTGGCATTTACCGCATTTTACGAAAGTATCAGCCCGACCTGTTTCTGTCTCCGGACGGGTGGATTAGCCTGAGGAGTAAAATAAAAACTCTGACAGTGATACACGATTTGAATTTCGAGGCCCATCCCGAATTTCTGCCGCGCCATATCGTTTGGTATTACAGGTATTTTTTCCCCCGATTTGCTGCCAAAGCGACCAGAATTGCCACGGTTTCTGAATTTACAAAACAGGATATTTCGACGCGCTATCATATCCCACTGTCGCGCATCGATGTGGTGTACAACGGAGCCAATGAGGCTTTCAAACCGCTATCCGAAGTTGAAATCGCCGCAGTGCGGGAACGCTATGCGGGTGGCCAGCCTTATTTTCTATTTGTCGGATTAATTCACCCGCGCAAAAATCTGGAGAATCAATTGCGGGCTTTTGATCTTTTTAAAACCCAACAACCTTCACCAATTAAATTCCTTGTAGTCGGCGCAAAACACTGGTGGAGCGACGGTCTCGACGATGTGGTGAAAAATGCCAAATACCGCGATGACATCATTTTTCTGGGAAGACGTGATATGCCCACCCTGATTTCCCTGTATGGGGCGGCCCACGCGCTGTCGTATGTGAGTCATTTTGAAGGATTCGGAATTCCGATTCTCGAGGCCATGTACGCCGAAATTCCGGTGATCACCTCCACGACGAGTTCCATGCCGGAGGTGTGCGGCAATGCCGGCCTTACTGTAAATCCGAATTCCGTGGAAGAAATCGCAAAAGCGATGATTTCGCTTACCACCGACCAATCATTGCGCCATTCGCTCGTCGCCAATGGTCGGATTCAGCGCAAGGCATTCAGCTGGAGCCTTTCGGCAAAAGCCCTTTGGCAATCTATTGAAAAAACGCTAGACGAGTAGGAATGAAGTGTCCAATTTCGTCAGCGCACACATGTCTGAATCCGCATTATTTGTGTAATGTTGAAGTCCCAATCCGGTAGCACATGCAAAAGAAGTTTCTTTCTTCACTTGGCCTGATTCTGCTGCTCAACATGCTGGTGAAACCCCTGTACATTTTGGGGATTGATGCTGAGGTACAAAATAAAGTAGGACAGGAGGAATATGGAATTTACTTCGCTTTGCTCAATCTGAGCCTCATTTTCAATATCCTGATTGACTTTGGGATCAACAATTTCAACAACCGCAATATTTCCCAAAACCAACAACTGGCCGGAAAGCACTTTTCTAAGTTGTTAAGCGTCAAAGCACTGCTGGCGCTTATTTACGCTGGCATTACGATGCTACTGGGTCTGGTTCTCGGTTACAAGGATATGTCATATTGGATTTTGGGTGTTCTGGTATTCAACCAGGTTTTATTGTCTTTCATACTTTTTGCGCGGTCAAATTTGGCCGCACTGCAAATGTTCAGCCGCGACAGCATCATATCCGTGCTTGATCGGTCATTGTTGGTGATATTGTGCGGTATTCCACTTTTTACGCAAGTCACCAATGGCCGGTTTGAAATCATCTGGTTCGTCTACCTGCAAACCATTGCCTATGGTATCACCCTTTTTGTATCGCTCATCATGGTGGGCCAGCGAACGGGTCGTTTGCGATGGAATCTCGACAGGGCATTCAGCCTGCATATTTTCAAAAAAAGTGTGCCTTACGCCTTATTCATCCTGTCTGGTTCCATGTACACCCGCATTGATGGAATTATGCTCGAAAATTTACTGGCAGACGGAAGCGTGCAAGCCGGTCATTACGCGCAGGGATATCGCTTTTATGAAGCCGCCGGAATGTTTGCTTTTCTCTTTGCTGTGCTTTTGTTGCCCATGTATTCGCGTATGCTGAAGCTCGGCGAAAAAATCCGGCCCATGCTTGAGATTTCTACGCGGCTACTTTTGGGTACGGGGGTGTTTGTGGCCATCCTGTTTTTCTTCAACGGTGAGTGGTTGTTGCGTTGGCGGTATGATTCCGTTACCGAAAATTCGGTGTTCTCATTCATCGCATTGATGGTTGGTTTTGTGGGTGTTTGCATGTTTTACATCTACGGAACGTTGATGACAGCCAATGAGAATTTACGGCCACTCAATTACATTTCCTTCGGGGGCTTGATGCTCAATATCATTTTGAATTTTGCGTTGATTCCAAGATACGCTGCTTTTGGGGCCGCACTTACCACCATGATTACCCAGATTTTTGCCGGTCAGATGCAGATGCTTTTTGTAATCCGGCAGTTCAATCTCGGTGTAAATATGCGACTGGTCTGGCAATTTGTCATTTTCATTCTGACTTTTATTGTGGCCAATTATATGATCATTATTTGGGTAGAATCCCTGGCATTCCGTTTTTTCTTCTCGGCGGCGATTGGTTGTGCGCTGTTGCTTCTTTCCCGCACCATTCAGATCCGGCAAATCTGGATTTTGCTCAGGGCTGAGAAATAAAGTGGGGGCCAACTGAATATTTATACTTTTGTCGCGTTTCCCAAAAAAGGGTTTGAATGGAATCAAATAATTATAATTTCACCTCGTTGGTCCGTTTGGTCCGTGAGAATTTTCTCGTTTTTCTGGTGGTGGGTATTGTCGCGGCCATTCTTGGCTTTATCATCTCCTTGCCATCGTTTATGCCACCCAAATACAGTTCGTCGGCTGTGGTATATCCCATCAATCTCAAACCATATAGCGATGAATCTGAAACAGAGCAACTTCTGCAATATTTTGAGGCTTCAGCTATTCGGGATTCGCTTATCGCAAAATTCAATTTGTTTGATCGATATGAAATTGATCCCGAAACTGAGAGCGCAAGATATTATCTCATTGAGGAATACAATGATCGCGTTGTGGTAAACAAAACGCGGTACGAATCTGTGCGCCTGGACGTGCAGGATGAAGATCCGGTTTTAGCCAAAGAAATGGCGGATGAAATTCTGAATCAGGTCACAAATAAGATTCGTGCGGAGGTAAACCAATGGGGTATGGCAAATGCCAATTCCTACAAAAAGCAACTCGATTATCAGCAGTCCGTGATCGATAGTATTGAGGTGATGTCGCGCAAACTCAATGTCGACAACAACTTACTCGAATATACCAGTCAGTCGAGAGAATTGATGCGTGGCTATATCGAGTATGCAGCTCGTGACAGCAAATCGCCTGTGCTCGATACAATTCAGAATTGGCTGAAGTCATCGCAGGAGACAGGAAGCATGGTGCGTATGTTACAAAACATGAGTTATTTTGCCGCCAACCAGTTTGATCTTTTAAGCAGAGATTATCTGTTCTGGCGCGAGCGGGCATTTTCTGATACAGAATATTTACAGGTAATCGTTTCTCCCGAAGTATCAGATAAAAAAATCTGGCCGGTTCGTTGGATCATTTTGGCTGTATCCGTCATCAGTTCGCTTGTCCTAACAGCAGTTGTTCTGGCGATTTCCAGATCAATAAAACAGGCGTGAATAGTCTGATAAACATTGATTATACCAGCCGACGGGTTTTGCTCTCTTTGGGTGTTGGTTTTGCGCTGCTGAATGCCTACGCCCTGTCTCTGGAAATCTATTTATTCAGTCTGCTGCCCGCGGCGATCCTTGTGGCATATCTTGCGATTTATCATCCCCGATATGTGCTTTTAATCATCGTTTTTGCCACACCACTTTCGGTCAACCTGGAAGAGCTTAACCAGTTGGGAGGCATAGGCATATACCTTCCAACAGAGCCCCTTCTTTTTGGGCTCATGTTGCTCTATTTTTTCAAAATTCTGATGGGTTATAAGGAGAGGAAAGAACTTCTGAACCATCCCCTGAGCGTAGCCATCATTTTCAGTTTGTTGTGGATTGCCATTACATCCATTACCTCTACCCAACCAATCGTATCGTTTAAATTTTTTCTGGCGCGTATGTGGTTTATCTCCGTGATGTATTTCATGATCAACCAGTTCTTTTCAAGTGAAAAATTCATTCGCAGATTTGTTTGGTCGTATTTGATCGCCATGTGTATTGTGATCTGTTATACCGTTGTACAACATGCCGGGCGGCAGTTTGACGAGACCAGTGCCCACTGGGTGATGTATCCCTTCTTCAAAGATCATACGAGCTACGGCGCGCTGATTGCCTTGTTTTATCCCATGGTGGTCATCCTGTTTCTACGGGCAAAATTCCTCTCCTTACAACATGTCCTGCTCAGCATCATGGTTTTTATTTTTTCGGTTGGGTTGGTTTTGTCTTATACGAGAGCCGCATGGGTGAGCCTGGTAGGAGCCGCGGGGGTGTATTTTTTGATCCGCTTTCGGATTGATTTCAAAATTGTAGCCTTGGGGGCGGTCATGATCACCGGTTTGTTTTTTGCGTTTGAGGACCAGATCATGCACGACCTGCAGAAAAACGATCAGGATTCGTCAGGTGATTTCAAAGAACATGTGCAATCGATTTCCAATGTGTCGAGTGATGCTTCAAATCTCGAAAGATTAAACCGGTGGAGCAGTGCGATCCGCATGTTTCAGGAAAAACCTTTTTTTGGATTTGGTCCGGGCACCTACATGTTTGAATACGCCACCTATCAGGTAAGTGCTGACAAAACGATCATTTCTACCAATCAGGCAGATGGGGGCAATGCGCACAGCGAATATCTCGGACCGCTCTCAGAAAGTGGTTTGATTGGAGCCCTGTCCATGTTGGCGATTTTTATTATCAGCTTGTACACGGGTATCAAATTGTATTACCAATTAAATCATTCACCATACCTCCGTGATTTGGTGATGGCTATCGTCTTGGGTTTGGTGACCTATTACCTGCACGGGATTCTAAACAATTATCTGGATTCAGACAAAGCTTCTGTACCCATTTGGGGAATGATGAGCATCCTCGTCGCGATTCATATTTACCACAGGTCTGGAGGCGATCAGCGAAATCTGCAACAGAGCAGGGCCGTGTCATCAAAATAAGGATTCTCTCCCCGGTGTTTGTCCACCGCTGTCATAATGTGATCGATCATTTCTGAAACGTGCTCGCAGGATGGTGATTCTTCCAGAAGCAGCTTTG
>JBBSDD010000112.1:0-7601 GCA_038249755.1 Flavobacteriales bacterium
CGAGGCGGTTTTTATTTACTTGTTGGATGAAAACTCAGACGAGTGGATTTATGATCAAACAGTGTTCCCTCCTGTTGGGGAATCCTTTTCTAATTTTGGAAATGCTGCTGCCATATCCGAAGACTATTTGGTTGTAGGAGCTTTTACTTCATTCGTGTGGAATGAGTGGAATTCTAACTTTCAACAAATGGGCAAAGTGGTTATCTACAAAAAAAATGAAAGCGGAATTTGGGAGTTTTTCCAGACTTTGTCGGAACTGTCGACGGATGAAGTATGGATGGGATTTCAAACATATCCCATTTCATTTGGCTTTAGCGTAGCCATCAAAGGTGAAGCAATCATTGTGGGAGCAAATTATATGAATTTGGATTCAGAGACATTCCCCGGTGCGGCCTTTTTTTACAACCTAAATGGTGGTGGCGTGTGGGAATTGAGCCAGATCCTTTATGGTTCAACTCCGGGAATTGAGGACAATTTTGGTATATATGTTTTATTTACAGATGATCAGTTGTTGATTTCAGCATATGAGCAGGATACGGATGAGAATGGCGCCAATTATATAGAAGCTGCCGGTGCGGTATATGTATTTGAAGAAAACGCCCAGGGAGATTGGGAAGAAGTACAGAAAATCGTTTCTCCGCAACGAACAGAATATGGCACATTTGGTCATACGCTTGCTATTGGTGGTGAAAATTTAATTGTAGGCAGTCCGTTTGAGTCCAATCCTGCGCACACGTTCCAACGCAACGTAGAAGGGATTTGGGAATTGGACTACACGCTTTCCTACGATTTAACAAATCCAGTGCCCTACCCCGGTAAGGTAGAACTGAAATTTCCTTTTGCTTTCCTGGAAATCTTTTATGATGACAATACATCAAATGTGGTATGTTTTATCAAAGAGAACGAAACCTGGGAGCAATTGGAATTAATTGCCCCCACGAATTGGACTTTTTACCCTTCAGCACTGAAGACGAATAATAGCTTCCTTTTTGCCTCTTATCCAGGTGAAAATGAAAGTAAATCCATCTATATTTTCAATCAATTTGGGGCCTTGGGAAAGGTGTTTAAGGACCTAGATTCAGACTGTTCTTACGACCCAACCGACGGCCATATGGGCCAGATGATCGGACAAATTGAACCTGGCGGAGCATATGTAACCACGAATCAATTAGGTTACTGGAACTGGCACCCCACTGAACCCGGGAATTACACATTGACATTTCCTGGCGATTATGGTTCATGGACAGCCAATTGCGGAAATGAAATTTCATTTGAAATTACCGATATAAATGCTTTTATCCATACCGAATCTTTGGCTATGGAATCGGATGAATTCTGCGCCAGTCCTTTGATATCCGTATTCGCTAATTCCATGAGACCCTGTTTTGTAGATCAAAGGTTGTATATCCAGGCTTGCAATAATTTCGAAGGATCGGCGTCTATGGAAAATCCGTACGTTCAGTTAAAATTGGATGAACAAATCACCCCAGGTAGTTCCAATATTCCTTACACCACATCTGGCGAATATCTGGTCTTTCAGCTCGATGACCTGGGTCCCGGTGATTGCAATACGATCAATCTTGATTTTTTCTTATCCTGTGATGCCCTTCTTGGATCTACCATTTGCACTGAAGCACAACTTTACCCTGTAGCAGCATGCGCCTTGGATACTTCCACGATCCATCACCCTGAAGTAATGGCATTGTGTGAGAGCGAATACGACGGTTCAAACCTTATGGTTGAGACGTGGTGCGAAAATGATTCCATCAAATTTTCTATTGAAAATATCTCGCCAACCCCGTCGGGAGATATGTCGTGTTTCGCCCATGTTCGGTTTTATCAGGATGGTCTGCCTTTGGCTTTAGATTCGGTGATACTGGAAGGTGGTGGCATTCGGGAATTCGCTTTTGAAGGTGATGGTAAAACCTGGAGAATAGAAGTAGATCAGCACCCTCTAAAGCCAGGGTTATCGAGTCCAAGCACATCAATTGAAGCCTGTGGGCCACTTGAAAATTGGGTGGAAGATCTGGTCAATGTTTTTCCACATGACGATCTGGATGAATTTAGAAGCATTTACTGTGCATTGACTACGTCAAGTTATGACCCAAACATTAAGTCAAGTGTGCCGGTTGGAATAGGTGAATTCAACCACATCGCCCCGAGTGGAATGATTGAATATTACATTCAATTTCAAAATACCGGGTCTGATACAGCCTTTACCGTTGTACTCCGGGATACCCTCGATCAAAATCTAAATCTATACTCTGTAAATCCCGGTGTGGCAAGCCATCCTTACCAATTTGAAGTTACAGGTGACAGAGTACTAAAATGGACTTTCAACAATATTTTGCTCCCGGATAGCGCCACAAACCCGGAAGGAAGTAATGGATTCGCGACTTTCAAGGTGAATCAAGAGAATGAATTGCCCGAAGGAACCGGGATACAAAACGCGGTAGCAATTTATTTTGACTTCAACGAGCCCATCATAACGAATACGGTTAATCTCACTGTTTTTTATGATATAAATGTCCTTTCCGTGCACGATGTGGCCGGAAAAAACAAACGTTATGAGGCAAGAATTTTTCCAAATCCAGCTGAAAACAATTTTCAAATTTCAATTGACGGTTTTTCTGATTGGGCAGAAATCAGCATCATGCGTATAAACGGTCAGGTGGTTTCAAGGTCCCGACAATATTTAGATCAAAACGTTTCCATAATGTCATCTCTTCCGACAGGAATCTATATCATTCGAATCGAGGGAGGCGATCTTCAAGCTTTCGGCAAACTCATTATCCAATAACTGGTTTTACATGTTCGTTTCTGGTCGTCCCTGCACTTTACATTATACTTCTCTTAATCCGCAAAAGTGGGAAGGCAGAAAATGAAAAATCCTAAGAGGAATTATTGAAAAGCGGCACAATGAACCCCGAAACAGGGAAAGCCTAAGCTATTCAAGACAATTGATAGTGGTACAATGAACTCTAAAAGAGAGCCCTTTTCCCGCTATTATAGCGCATCTCAAGTGGCGGAGCGACTGACGAAATGGCTGGCACCGTCCGACCGTAACAGCCATGATCCCCTAATTCTCGTGTAAATTGTATATCAAATTGTCGTTGAATGAAAAAGACCATATTAAATATTGAGGAAAGTAACTTCAAAGCTTCTTAAGCTCTATCAAAACATTCAATTATGTTTCGATTTCTGAGGAAAGTGATATATCCTTAGAACAGCAACTGGAAATTCAAAGAAGATTAACACTTCTTGAGGAAGGCAAAATGAAAACAATAAGCTGGGAGAAAGCAAAAGAAGATTTTTTTAAACATTTATTCTTTGTCCATTTCAGAAGCTGCCGAGCTTCCCATCCTTGGAGCTACAACCTATACTTGTAATTAATTGAATTTCCGATTCCATTATTTCATCGTCTTATTCCTGTCCCTGGAAGCCAAACCTATACCAACTTACGCGTTTTTTCTTCGCTTCATCGTTCTTTTCTAGAAGCTTCCCAAAAAAAATAGGATTCACTTATAGTGCTTCTTCTCGTGTATAGTGTGATAGTTTAAAGCATCCCATCTTGTACCGAAAGTTACTTAATTTCAACTGACCTCTCTATCACCTTTGTTACCACTTCTTTAATGTCCTGGCTTGTTTGTGCGAGGCGGGTAATCAGTACAATGAAGATGGCGCCAAAGATGAAGATAGCCGTGATAATGGCCATCCACTCTTTCCAGTTCAACGTGAGTTTTATGTCTAGCTTGCCCATTTTGTTCTACTTATATAACCAGACATTCCATTATTATAAATTTTTCCGCCTGACCTTCGACCGGATTTTACCTGTCCTGTTAAAAGTCTGACATGTGCAAATTTTATGAAAGGACACATTTTCGAGTTTTTTGTATGCATTGATTTCATTGGATTCCCAGGGCTTTTTGTAAAGTTAAGGGCAGTGTTAGGTAGTTTTGTTATTGTTTTATTTAAGACTTCCGGCTCAACACTTAAAAATACTTCCGGCTGAGGGTACTAAATCGTACAGAATTTTGCAGTACGTTTTTAGTTGTGGCGAGACTTTCGTAAAATATGATTTTATAAGAAGCTGATATCCAGCAGCCGATTGGTAGAAAAGGTGTGGTAGAATAATTTCTCCCACGTACAGCAAGGCTTTCAGACGTTTTGCCCAAAAGTTTTTTTCTGACAGAGCGTAGGGGGTCTCTTTCAAAGCCAATAACCAGGTTCCGGGCTCTGGATTTACAGCTCGATTTTTAATGATGAATACCTTGGCACCAAGCTCCCCTTTTGGCCGCAAAGCACGCGGGTATCCTTCGCTAAAAGTGAGCATCCAAGCGCCGACGGAGCGTCTTCTGGCGATCAGCTCTCTTGCGTGCGAAAGCACCCGCTTTTTTTCAGTTGTATCTGAGATTGGTAGCAAAAGTTTTCGGGCACCGAAGGACAAAACGTGCAAATTTAATTCTGATGATTCTGTGATGGGAAGGAAAAACAGCCCTGAGCTCAACTGCTGGGCAGTGGCTGCAATGAATGAGAAACGAACGGATTGCGGACGACTGATGACGAACACCGCTTTTCCTGCCGTTATCCTTGTTTTCAAAGGTGGCAGTGAGATTGCTTTGCTGGTTCCTGACGATGTTCGTTCCCGGAACAATTTTCATTCCTTGGACTGATCAGTCTTTTTTGGATGTGTATCCGATAGGTTTCCTTGGTGTTTCCTGCTGTTTTACAAACTGTTGCAGGTAGTTGAAAATGAGATCTATTTTCTCGTCCTGTCCAGTCACTTTCTTGCGGATTTCTTCCATTTGGATGAGAAGGTCTTTGTGGGTAAGGAGCATTTCTCTCATTTTGGTGAATGTTCTGACGATCCTGATGTTTACGGCAATGGCCCTTTCGCTGTTCAGCACACAGGAAAGCATTGTAATCCCTTGTTAGGTGAAGCAAAAAGGGGCGTACCGCAGTCCTTTTTTGTCTTCTTTGGAGATCACAAAATGTGATCTCCAATTTTCGAACTCATCTTTTTTCATCTCGAACATAAAATCCTCTGGAAAACGGCTCATGTTTCTTCTGACCGCCTGTTTTAAAACACGTGTCGCTACCCCAAACAGGTCGGCCAGATCCCGATCGATCATGATTTTCAAGCCTCTCAGTTGGTATATTTTTGTGATGATCACTTCGTCCGGGATTGTCAGGTCGTGGCTCATTTTTCTTTTTTTATGCACGTAAAAGTACTTTCATTTGTTTGGAGATCACAAGGATCAGATCTTTTCCAGAACGGATGAAACCGTATAATGTCCGCCTGCAAATCTTCCCCTTAAGCGGCCAAACATAGCAGGGCCAAATCGCCGGAAACGAATCCCTTGCTTGCTCCTGACGGGATGTTTTTTACTCATGATTTTATACAAGCCGGAGTACTTCATAATCAGTCAGTGCTCAATCCCGGAACAATTTTCATTTCCTGGACTGATCAGTCTTTTTTGGATTTGTAGCCGATTGGCTCGCGGGGTTCTTTCGGAGTTTCCAAAAGTTGTTTTAATGCACAGAAAACAACCTGTATCTCTTTACTATTTTGACTAACCTGTTTTTCCAGCTGTTCCAGTTTTAAAAGGATGTCTTTGTTTGAAAGTAACATTTCACGGAGTTTGGTATAAACCCGCATGATCTTGATATTAACCTGTACGGCAGTTTGACTATTCAGGACACTTGATAGCATCAATACGCTGTGCTCTGTGAAGGCATTAGGCAGTTTTCTACGCCCACCTCAATTTGAGGTCGCATTCTGCGACTTCAAGAGCTCATATTCATCTGATGTTAACTGGAACATAAAATCTTCAGGAAAGCGATCAGCATTCCGTTTTATCTGCTGGTTTAAAGACCTTGTTTCAGTGCCGTACATTTCTGCCAAGTCTTCGTCAAGCATTACCTTATGGCCACGGATCATGTAAATCTTACTGATCACCAGACTCTCTTTTACGACTATTTTCTTATCCATTGGGTTGTTGTTTACAGATCTACATCTTGATATCACAATTTGTGATATCAAGTTTTTCAAAAGGGGTAAAAGGGATCAATATCCGCCCGGAGATCTTCCATCCGATTGACCAGAAAAGCTTCCGTGGGACTCACATTTCGGTCTCCGGCCATGGAATGGACTTGCCCAAGAATGTATTGCTTTGACCAATATTTAATTACGTTTGCGGAACTTGCTTTTCCTGAAGGGATTCGGATAAGCTTGCATCTCTGTGCGTCTGACGGGCCGGAGTACCTTATTTCCTGCCGGAATGTTTGTATTTAATGGTGGCAGGGAGATCGCTTTGCTGGTTCCTGTCGTTATGTTATTCCATCATTCGTTCCAAACTTTCTGCGATTTCTTGGGGAGAAGGCAAGAGCGATTTCAGGTTTTCCGGAAGGTCTTCACTGATTGTGTAAGATGCGACTCCCATGGGACTGTTCATGTCTTTTAAAGCGTATTCAACTGTGGTTCGGTCTTTTCCTTTGCATATAATGATGCCGATCGAAGCATTTTCATCCGGTGTCTTTACGGTTTCATTTAAAGCCGTAAGGTAAAACTGCAACTGACCGGCATATTCGGGCTTGAATTTGGTCGTCTTTAACTCTATTGCTATTAAGGATTTTAAACGTCGGTGGTATAACAGCAAATCAATATAAAATGTATCGTCTCCCACTTCCAACTTGTATTGATTACCCATAAAAGCAAAGTCCCCGCCCATTTCGAGTAAAAATTTACGTATGTTCTTCAAAAGATTTAGTTCCAGCTCGTGCTCGGAATATTCCTGGCTCATTTCCAGAAAATCAAAGCTGTAACTGTCTTTTACAGCCAATTTGGCCTGGTGCCTGTACTTCTCCGCCAACGTTGCGTCAAAATTTGTCTGATTCAATAAAAAACGCTCAAAAGCCTTACCTTCTACCTGATGAACCAATATATCTCTTGTCCAACCGTATTTCTTTGTCATTTTTAGATAGAACTCCCGCTGTAGGCCATTTTTACACTTCTCCAGAATCACAATGTTATGGCTCCAGGCTATTTCTCGCACCAGCGGTGCGAGTTTTTCATCTTCGGCATAAGCCAGGTAAAAATTTCGCATTCTCCACAAATTACTACCCGAAAAGCCCTTGACACCCGGGAAGGAAGTTTCCAGGTCTTTTGCTAAATTTTCGACAATAGATTTACCCCATGCATGTGCCTGTTGTTTTTCAACGATTGATTGCCCTATGTCCCAATAAAGCTGTATCAACTCTCTGTTGACTGCTTTGAATGCTTCTAACTGGGAGCGGTAAACCCTTTCTTTTATTTCTTCTAAAAAATGCTGGTAATTTTTGTCTGGTGTAGTCATGATTTGCCAAAAATAGTAGTTTCCAAACGGATAAAAGGGATCAATATCCGCCGGCAGATCTTCCATCTGCTTGACCAGTTAACCTTCCGTTGAACTCACATACCGATCTCCGGCAACATGATATACTTGCCCAAGAACGTATTGCTTTAACCAATGCGTAATTCCTTTTGCGGAACCTACTTTTCCTGAAGGGATTCGGATAAGCCTGCATCTCTGTGCGTCTGACTGGCCGGAGCACCTTATTTC
>JBBSDD010000113.1:0-7528 GCA_038249755.1 Flavobacteriales bacterium
CAATAAAGAGCAATATCACGACGCCAAGGATGATTTTCCAAACCAACCCTTTTTTCTTTTTTTTCTCTTGTTCCAAGATTTTTATTTTTAATCTTTTAAATAGTCAAAACAAATACCAGAGAACTTATAGAGGTGGCAAGACAATGAAAATCAATTTACTATTAGGTAAAATGAGATGACAATTTAATTCCAATCCCACTGAATTGTGGTATTTTGACCTCACCTTGATTGAATTCAAGTCCCAGAAACGGATCATTGGTCGTTAAAAGGGGGGCATCCAGATCAGCCCAATCAGCCAGGGAAGCGATATGAGCCGCGGCTGTTACGGCACAGGAGGTTTCGGCCATGCAGCCCACGACAATTTTCAGACTGAGTTCCCGGGATTTTTTGATCATGCGCAAAGCTTCGTGAATACCCGTCGATTTCATCAATTTAATATTCACTCCGGAATAGGTTTCTGCAACCTCGGTGAGGTCGGAATAACGCTGTACGGCTTCGTCGGCTACGATGTCAAGCTTTGTGCGGGCGCGGAGCCAGGCATTGTTTTCTTTGTTCTTTGCAGAAAATGGCTGCTCAATAAACAGGCAATTATTTTGTTCGAGAAAATGTGCAATTTCCAGGGCATATCCGCGGTCTGTCCACCCCTGATTGACATCCACACAGAAAGGTTTGTCGGAATATTGAAGAAAAGTTTCCACAAGGGCGCGGTCATCGGGGCTGCCGAGTTTGAGCTTGATCAAGGTGAAATCCTCTGCGGCTTTGAGTTTTTGCCGCAAGGCTGCTTCATCAGATATGCCGATGGTGTAGGTAGAATAAATAGGTTTGCCTTGCGGAATGCGGTACATCTGAGAGATGTTTTGACCGAGGGTTTTGCCGCGAAGATCGTGCAGGGCGAGGTCGAGGGCGGCTTTAGCGGCGTTATTTCCCGGAAGGACGCTGTCGATGTAGGCCAACTGCTCGTCGAGATTGGCGATCACTTTCAGGTATTTCCGGTCGACGGTAGAGATGAATCGCAGCACCGATTCCGTGTTTTCCGAAAGGTAAGGCGGCAGGGATGCCTCGCCATAGCCGGTATGGCCGCCACTGGTGATGGCCACAATGACAATGTCGGTATGCGAACGCGTGCCTGTTGCGAGGCGGAATGGATACTGAAGATTTAATTGGTAAGGTGTGCAGGTAATTTTCAAAATATTTCCCGAAAAGGTAGGCGCGAAGATAAGGCCAGGTGGAAATATTAATCGCAATTTCCCAAATTAATTTCCGCATGCAGATATGGAATTTTGCGGAAGCTGATGAAAAATCAGGACGACAAATGATTTGGTCAAAAGTATGCAGCAAACTTGTTAAATTCGGCCTTCACAAAAGTGAAAATAAAATTCATGTTTACTGCCGAGCAACTGCAAAGTGTCAAATCCAGAAAAGAACTTGTTGAACTTTCTGAAAAGATGGGCATCGATCTGAAAAAATCTTTGCGAAATGCCCGATATGAGGAGGAGTTAAAACTGCTGCAAACAGAGCTCGTCAACCTCCAACAATATATTTCCGAAAACAAATTGCGTGTGGCCGTGCTCTTCGAAGGCCGCGATGCCGCCGGAAAAGGCGGATCGATCAAGCGTTTTGTAGAGCACCTCAATCCGCGGTCGATGGGCGTGGTGGCCTTGCCAAAACCGAATGAACAGGAGCGCGGGCAATGGTATTTCAGAAGGTATATCAAAGAATTGCCCAATCCGGGCGAAATTGTGTTTTTCGACCGGAGTTGGTACAACCGTGCCGTGGTAGAACCCGTGATGGGATTTTGCGACCACAGCCAGTATCAGCGGTTCATGGCACAGGTCACGGAGTTTGAACACATGCTTTACGACGACGGGATTATTGTCATTAAATTCTGGTTTTCAATTTCCAAAAAGGAACAAAAAAAACGTTTTGACTCCCGTCTCAACAATCCATTAAAAGAATGGAAATTCAGCCCGGTGGATCTGAAAGGCCAGGATTTGTGGGATCGCTACACCCACTACAAGGAGCAGATGTTTTCTAAAACCCACAACGCATTTAGTCCGTGGATCATCGTAAAAACCAATGACAAACGCATCGCACGGCTTGAGAGTATGCGCTATGTGATTTCCCAATTTGAATATCCGGGAAAAGCCGATGCACAAACCACGGTGGTGCCCGATCCGAATGTGATCCAGCGCTATTTCCGACATGTAGACCAAATAGACCTATGACACCACTAAACCTGAGCGAAGAAGACATCGCCATACTGAACTCCAAAACCGGATTGAAACAGTTGCTCGCCCGCAAAAAAACGGACATCGAACAATCTCTGCGTATGGCCAAATACGAAATCCGAATGCGGGAGCTCCAGGCCGAACTGGTAAAACTCCAGACCTGGGTGATTGACGAAAATAAAAAAGTGGTGGTCCTGTTTCAGGGACGTGACGCAGCGGGAAAAGGTGGAGCCATACGCCGGATTACCGCGCATATCAATCCGCGGCATTACCGCATCGTAGCCCTCCCCCGCCCCAGCGAGGAAGAGCGCGGACAGTGGTACTTCCAGCGCTATATCAGCCGCCTTCCAAAACCGGGCGAGATCGTATTTTTTGACAGAAGTTGGTACAACAGGGCCATTGTAGAGCCTGTAAACGGATTTTGCACGCAAGAGGAATACGATATATTTATGGGTCAGGTGAACAATTTTGAAAAAATGCTCATCGAGAGCAATACCTATTTGATCAAGTTTTATTTTTCTATTTCAAAAGACGAACAGGCGCGGCGTTTTGCAGATATCAAGAGCAGTCCGCTCAAGCGCTGGAAGCTCACACCGGTGGATGAGCGGGCGCAGGAATTGTGGGATAAATATACCGGTTACAAGGAGCGCATGTTTGCCGAAACCGATACATCTTTCGCGCCTTGGAAAGTGATCGAAGCCAACCGCAAAACGGAAGCGCGAATCGAGGCGGCGGAGCATATTTTGAAAACGATACCTTATGAAGTGGGAGTCCATGAATAATCCTCAATTGTAGCCAATAAAGAGTTCATATAATTTTAAAACTTTCAATTGTACGCTTCATTATCGGTATGGCTATGGAAGCAATGGGGCTCAATTGGTGCGCCTGTCTCTGCTGATTTCGACAGAGAATCTGAATTATTCATAGCTTTGGGACTGCCGATATCATCTTATTTTTATTATTAATTATATGCCCTGCCCCAAGGTTCATAAGTTCTTGTCAGGGTCGTGTAAAGAGTCGTTATTCATCCGCATCATATGGTGTATAGCCTTCCCATTGCCACGGTGTGAAAGTGTCTCCGATGGTGTAAGCCAATAATTCTTTAAAAATGCTTTCACCATTGTCGCTGTTTGTCATGATAATTATGGCAATTCTTTTGTCGGGAAAACAAAAACTGTAATGCCCCCACCCATCGTCGTGGCCCTCTTTGAAAAATGCCCGTCCATAGGGTGTCTTGAAAACGCCCACACCCAATCCATAACTTAATTTTATATTATAATTTTCGGTGCTGTCTATTTTTAAAAGAGGTCCAAATTGTCGCCTTGATTTAATTCGGACTTGTGGCGATGTCATTTGAGTAAAACTTTGTTCAGTTCATCCTTCCCCGGTAATAAATGCCTTGCAAAACTTCGTGAAGTCTGATAACGTTGTACTCATAGAACCTCCTGCACTTGGTTCATTCCATTTCATTAATTCGTAAGGCACGCCTTCGGCAGTATGCCCATAGCAGATTAAGTTGTCAAAACTTGATTGACAAACCTGGCTTGTGCTGGTCATTCCAAAAAGTTTAAAAACACGTTCTTGTGATAAGGTTTCATAATCTTTACCGCTTACTTGTTCCATAACAAATTGAAGCAAATAAAGTCCTTCGCCAGAATAACTATATCTGCTTCCTGGCTTAAAATTAATTTTCAGTTTCTTGTCGGCTTCGAACCAGCGCCAGTTTTAAAAACCCGTTGTATGAGTCAAACAGATGCGGGCTGTAATTTCTCTGTGACGGTCGTCATTTTGTAAGTCCTGATATCCTCTGTTCCAGCACTGTATTTTGTATTCTGTAAGTGGCTTGTCGAGATATTCGTAGAGAGGTTTGTCCAAATCTATCAAATTATATTGTACAAACTGCATGGCAAAATATGCAAATACCATCTTCGCAAATGAAGCTGCATACATAATGGAGTTTTTTGTAAGCACTTCCTTCCCGGGAACATTTGCAAAGCCAAAAGTTTCACTAAAAACTGGTTTATTGTCATTGAAAATAGAAACTGCAATTCCCGTGTCATTTGCAGTTTTCATTAAATAATCAATTTTTCGCTGCACGCTGTCCACAGAAAGTGAAGTGTCGTCTATTCTCTTTATTGTCTGTCCAAATGTCAAAGTTGCAGACAATAAGATGATCAAGCAAGATATATATTTTAGCATTAAAAGGGTCTGATTAACCAGTACAAAACATTAAAAGTAATGGAGATGTTGGGGACATATGCAACATGTCGGCCCAAATATAGCACAAAAGCTTAAGAGAATTGCTGCTGCTCAATGGATCCGCCAGTAGCACTATGGGCAAGACTAAGAAGTTTGTTCGTTCATTCCTATTGCTGCGCTTCGGCTCTGGCAAAACCAACAGTTTCTCTAAAAATTTGAGGCGAAACGTCCGCATTTGTCTTAAAAAATCTGCTAAAATAATGTTCGTCTAGGTAACCCAATTCACCGGCAATCTCCTTTACGGTTTTTGATGTCATATACAATTCCCTTTTCGCTTCAATAATGATTCGTTCAGAAATTAAATGGGTCAAGGTTTTATTAAAATGTGCCTTTGTAGCCTTGGCCAATGCTTTTGAGGAGACATTCAACAACAAGGCATAATCATTGGCGGTGTGTTTTGTTTTATAATGTCTTTCAATGGCATCTTTGAGATTTTGTAAAATAAATGGTTCCTTAAGGTCTGCAAAATCATTTTGCGCCTGTGGTGTTTGAATTACTTTAAGCCTTGAGGCTGTGATAAGAAATATCTTCAAAAATGAAACCAATAATTCATATTGCGCCAACTGCACATTTTTCAGTTCAACTTTCATTTGCTCAAATATTGAATAAAAAATGTGCAAGTCGTTCTGCTCCAAAATTACAAAAGGCGGCTTATAGATGTCATTAAACAACACACCATTGCAAGCTACTTCTTTTTGATGCTTGTGGATACAAAAGAAGTCCGAGTGAAAGTTGATGACAATACCGCTCATCTCATTGCCCTGTTCTTCAATCATGAAGGGTTGATATGGAGCAAAACACATAAGCGTATTTTGTGTAAAATTATATTCTGTAAAATCAACTTTCAATATCCCTTGTCCCTTATTTATTAGAATAACGGTGTAGTAATTTAACCGCTGCAAATGATCGAAAGCGCTATTGTCTTCAAACGAAAAAACCTTAAAAGCAAGGTTTCCATTTGAAGGATTTACCAATGTATTTACTTTTTGATATTCAGTCGACATGGCTATTATTTTAGTTTTCTATCAATTTCATCAATGGCCAAATCGTTAATGCTGGCAAACCGTTTTCGCATTAAACCATTTTCATCAAATTCCCATAATTCGTTGCCATAACTTCGAAACCATCTTCCTGTTTGATCGCGCCATTCATATTCAAATCGAACTGCCATGCGGTTTTCACGAAAACCCCATAATTCTTTTTTTAGTTTATAATCGAGCTCTTTTTCCCATTTTTGGTGGAGGAATTGTTTTACTTCTTCTCTTCCGTTTATAAAATCAGTTCGGTTTCTCCATTCGGTGTCGATTGTATAAGCCAAACAAACTTTTTCGGGATCTTTCGCATTCCAGGCATCTTCTGCCATTTGAACCTTTTGAAGTGCGGTTTCCAATGTAAATGGTGGTACAGGTAATTTTCGTTCCATTTGATTTTCTTTAAATATAATGAAATAGTAAAAACGAGAACTGATTAACAGTTCTCGTTTTTAAGTGTACGATTACTATTTAACAGCCGCCCATTTTTCTGGGAGGTTTGTCAATAATTCTTTTTCATCTTTGTTCCATTCAGATAATGTATTAAAAGGAGAACCATTGAAATCACCATTAAAAAATAGGTACAATTTGCCATTTAAAACCTTATATGTTTCAGGATTGACAGAAATTTTCGCGGATTTTTCGGCAACTCCCCAGGCGCAATAACCATCGCATTGTGGTAAATACTTTTTTGGATTTGCTTCAAACGCCTTTTGATGTGCTTCTGAAACAAAAAGGTATTTCGCTCCCATTAATTCTGCCGAAAATTTATCATTTCCTTTTGTGGCCTTGTTATCAGAAAAATAAGAAACAAGATCATATCCTCCGTTGGCCAGACCGTTTTTATCAACCGGTTCCGTTTGCGCCCAAACAGAATTAATTGAAAGCGTCAGAAAAGCAATTCCAATAATCGTTTTTAATTTTTTCATTTTTTCCGAGTTTTAATATATTTGTCATTTTTGACATTGCAAAGGTGAGAGAAGAATTGAAATTAATAAAAAATGGAGATTCTACGCTTTTTAATGGATAATTTTCCAAACGAAAAGCAAAGTATACAAATGCACCTATTTTTTCAACGCTGGTGCTTCTGGAAAATCCACAGGTATTTTCGTCAGGTTATGTAAATAATTCATTGCCGTTTTGTCGCTTACTTGCAAAACCAAATCTACCAAATTCTCTTTTGTAAATCCGCTTGAAAAAAATGCCTCGACATTTTCATTATCGGCATTTCCCCTATTTTTTGTAATATCGGCAGCCAAACGGACCAAAGAATTCAATTTTGCATCTTCACTTTTACCTTTGCGAATGTCCACCAATTGCTCGTCCGTAAAACCATTCATTTTACCCAGAACCAAATGTGCGCTTTGGCAATAAAGACAACCATTTACCTGACTTACGATTAGGTTTACTGCTTCCTTTTCTTTACCAGACAACGTTGTCTTTGCGTTTTGATAAGCTAGAAACCTTGCCAAACCATTTTCCGAATGAGCAATTGTTGCGTAAAGGTTCGGAACGAAACCCAAAGCTTTTATTAAATTGTCAAAAATAGCTTGATTAACTGGTGCTACTTGTTCTCTTGTTGGAACATGAAATACAGAACTCATCTTTTGTAGAATATAATTATTTGTCATTATTGACAGTGCAAAGATCATGAAGCCAATACCCTTACAAAATGGATAATGGTCGCAATGTGTTGGACAATTTTTCTTTATTCCTGAAGACAGTAGAATGTCATTATAGATTGACGCACTATGAGGTCATATACTGAATTGCTTACCCTGCCTTTTCCGGATATCTAGGTTTGCTGATTGAAAAATTATGAGATCTTCAATATCACCGATCTAAAAGATAAACGCATTTCTTATATACCCGAACCAATTAACGCAACCATTCTTATTTTGTAATTTGTACGCGTCTTGACCTTCCTGCTCTGTTGGCCGGGCAAACTGTTTTTCTAATGATTTAAGCGTGCCAAATATTTCATGATACCCAACCTGAATCATCAGGGAA
>JBBSDD010000114.1:0-7501 GCA_038249755.1 Flavobacteriales bacterium
CATTACACCCATTCCAGGAGCTGAGGACGTGAAACTGGAGCGAACCGCTGGTTTGCAACAGCTCGTGGTGCAATACGATCGGGAGAAAATGGCATGGTACGGCGTCCACATTGACGAATTAAACATGGCCATCCAATCGGCATACGCAGGCGCCTTCGCGGGCATCATCGCCGATGGGGAACGGCGTTTTGACCTCGTGGTAAGACTGAAATCTGACGCGCGCCAACATCCGGATTTGAGTGGGCTTTATGTTACCACGGCAAATGGTGGTCGTGTACCGCTGAGTGAGTTGGCCACCCTGTCGCCCATGTCCGGTGCTGCGATGATATCGCGCGAGAATACGCGCCGGCGAATCAATTTGGGAGTGAACGTTCGGGACCGGAGTTTGACGGAAGTCGTGGCCGACATCCAAACCGCCATCGAAAGCGAACTCCTGCTGCCACCGGGTTATACCGTAAGTTACGAAGGTGAATTTCAAAATTTTCAGGAAGCCCGAACCCGACTGGCCATCGCAGTGCCCATTGCGCTCGCACTGATCCTTTTTTTACTATACCTCGTGTACCGAAAATGGAAATATGCCTTCCTTGTTTTTGCGGCAGTACCGCTTTCGGCCATCGGCGGTATTTGGCTGCTTTACCTGCGCGATATGCCGTTCAGCATATCGGCCGGAATAGGTTTTATAGCACTTTTTGGCGTAAGCGTACTCAATGGAATCGTGCTCGTGAGCCACATAAATAATCTCATACAAACCACCACCATGACCCTCAATGAAGCCATCGCCAAAGGTGCCTCCGACCGGTTGCGACCCGTATTGCTCACCGCACTCGTCGCCACCTTTGGATTTGTGCCCATGGCGCTCAGCACCTCTGCCGGCGCCGAAGTACAAAAACCCCTTGCCACCGTGGTGATTGGCGGGCTGATCACCGCCACGCTGCTCACCCTGGTGCTCCTTCCCATGCTCTATCAGTGGATGGAAACAGGTAAAAGCAGGCTGCGTGGTGCAGGTCTTATGCTGTTCGTCGTCGGATTGCTCACCGTTTCCGGAAACGGGACGATGGCACAGGATACCATCAACCACGAGATCTTTATGGAACGTGCCCTTTCGGGAAATCCCCTTTTGGAAATTCAGCAGATAGAGCGCGACATTGTGGCTGCGCGAAAAGGGGCGGCGTGGGAACTCGGCGCCACCGGGGCCTCGTACAGTTACGGACAGCTCAATCGGGCCGATATACCCGATGATTATCAATGGAATTTCAACCAGGATTTTGGATCGATTCCCGCCCACATCAACCGCGCGAAACGCAATGAAGCGGCGCTGCAGGTGTCTGAAGCTGAACTGGCTGAATACAGGATGAATTTTGAAACGGGTCTTCGCATAGACTACCTGCGATGGGTTTATGCACATGTGCGCATGGCCCATTTTGCGGAAGCGCTGAACCAGCTTGATAGCCTCAATGCCATGGTGGTCAATCAGGCTGAAGCGGGGGCTATTTCTGCCACGGAGCGTTACCTTTTTGACAGCCAGATATTGCGCTTTCGCCAAATGTACAATGAAGCCCAGGTGGCAGTGCGCGGCTTTCAGGAATCGCTCGAAGCGCGTTGCCTTTTTGCACTGACAGACTTCACACCCGTGGAATCAGACGGATTTTCTGTACGCGTAGAGCGCCCGGAAATTGTGGAAACCTCGGTTTTTACCGCCGCCCAAACTGCCCGCGTTTCAGAAAGCGAATTTCAGGTGAGAACCAGTCGTGCCGCTTTTTTTCCGGCTTTGTCGGCCGGATATCAGGTGGGCAGGCTCGAAGGCGTAGCTGGCGCGGATGCCTATACCCTGGGACTGGCCATACCGATCTGGTATGGACCCGATAAAGCGCTGGTGCGACAGGCCAGCTTGCGGGTGCTCCGCGAAAACGCGCAGTTGGAAACAACACTTTTTCAGTCAGATGCCGCCCTGCGCCGGGCGCAAGATGATCTCAACCTGCGCACCGCGATATTTGAGCGCGATGCAGAAGGCTTGAAAACCCGGTCATCTGCCTTGCAGAACGCCGCTTTGGCAGGCTTTGGCATTGGGGAAACCGATGCGTACCAACTCGTACAGGGTTTGCTCACGGCCACCGACCTCTATCTCACTTATCTCGATGTGGCGGAAGCTTACGGAATTTCGAAATTCAACCTTTCCAGATTTAAAACCAGATGAAAACAGTTCACTTCCTTACCATTTTGATTTTGGCGACAGCCTATGGGTGCAACTCCAAAGGGGATGCGGATACCCACGACCAAAATGACGACCATGCGCACGATTCTACGGAGATTCAGGGGCTTTCACTTGCTGATACAGCCATATACGGTCTTCGACTTACGGCTCCGGCGTACCATCCGACAGGCGATACTTTGTTGCTTCGCGGGATGGTGGATGCGCCGCCACAAAGCCGCATCGATGTGGCATTGCCTTATGGCGGATTCATCACCTCGCTGAATTATTATGAGGGCGCCTATGTAAAAAAAGGGGCGCTAATCGCAGAAGTGCAACACAACGATTATATCAGTTTGCAGGAAGATTTTTTGCGCCTGAGCGCAGAAAAAGTGCAAATGGAATCGGCCTTGAAGCGTCAGGAAGAACTGAAAGACAAGGGCTCGACTTCTGAAAAAGTGTACGAAGAAGCCCGCAATGCCTACAAATCGGTTGATGCCCGGATGCAGGGTGTGGTGGCGCGGATGAAACTTGCCGGGATTTCACCGGAGCGTGTGGAGCGCGACGGAATTCAGGAAAAAGTGATGGTTTACGCGCCGATTTCCGGGTTCATCACTGCAGTGAATGCCAATATCGGAACCTACGTCGCTGCGAATGCGCCGATTTACAAGATGGTCGACATCAATCACCTTCATATTGAGCTTGCTGTTTTTCCCGATCAGGTATCTCAATTGGCAGTGGGACAGTCCGTTTATTTCACGACCAGTGGGGCGGGAGGCCGTCGGCACGGCAATGTGTTTCTCATTTCTCAGGACGTAAAGGCCGATAGCCGAACGGTAAATGTGCATGTGCATCCGGATGAGGATACGCCGGGTTTGCTGCCGGGCATGTTCGTGCAAGCCACGGTGCACTTGTCGGCTGATAGCATTTACGGGCTTCCCCGGTCTGCGGTGGCTGCGTGGGAGGGCGCTGCGGTGGGTTTGGCTTTGGAAGGTGAGCGGTTTGAATTGGTTTCCTTTCCGGAAAATGGTGAGGAGGGCATGGGGATTGTGCTCCTTCCGGAAAACGAGAAGAGACTGTTTGTTACAGGGAATTTGCAGCGGGCCGTGTCGGCGTATTTTGGAGATAGTGGGAGTGAGGCGGGGCATAGCCATTGAGGGATCGCTTAGAAATTAATTGGCTTTCAAAAACCAAAAACCAATCACCAAAAACCCGCAAAGTTGGGAGGACACGAAGGAGGAAGTACGCATAGGAGGGCTAAAGCCTTGAACTACTATTTGCTTAAAATCACCTGCTCAATAAACACCTTTGCAGGGGTTTGAAAGCGACAAATGTAATATCCGGGCGGTAGACTGGAAAGATCCAGTACGCCACCTTTAAGCGCTCCATCTTTTATTGTAGATCCATCCAGACTGTAAACAGTAAATATTATATTTTCTTCAAAACCTGTTGACAACTTAACGTTTAGCAAGCCGCTTGTGGGATTGGGGTAAATGCTTAATTGTTGACCATTGTCCAAACAGGATTCTGAATAAATGATTTCACTCACGGAAAACTGCCCGTCCCAATCAGTTTGTTTCAGTCGAAAGTAATTGCCTCGATTCGTACCGGGGGGGATGGTATAATTGTAGACATGTTCCGTTGTTGAGTTGCCCTGTCCATCAATTTCTGCAAGTGTTGTCCAGTCCGTACTATTTTGACTGGTTTCGATGGTAAAATAATCATTGCCCACTTCACTTGCGGTGGCCCAAGCCATGATGCGGCTGCTGTTGATACAATTGCCTTCAAACCATAACAGACCAATGGGCAATACATTGCCTGAACTGCCAATGGTAAAAGGGCTGAAATTACTGATCGTTCCATTGGAGGTAACACTGCCGCTGTGAGTAGTGCCTGCTGAACTCCCATTGCCGTGGTCTTTCCATTTGCTACCATCCCATCTTACCACCTTCGCAGTGATCGGGTCTAACGGTAAACAACTGCGGCTATCCCAACTTAAAGTTACCTCAACCGGTGAGGTGCCAGCCGTTCGATCCAAAACCCAATACTCACAGGTTGAAACAGTATTGATACCCGGATCTTTGCTGGTAACATCGTACAAACTATTTGGGTCGCCATCAAAATATTCGCAGGTAAATTTATCCGCTTCGTTTGAGGGTGCACTGATTGAAACAGGCGCGTACAAACCTTGTTTGCCGACCGGAAATGTAAAGGCATCAATACCAATCTTAACCATTGGCCCTGCTACATGACTGGCTGTATCACCACCAACTACAACTACCCCATCATTTAGTGACAACAAAGCCGTATCAGCGGTATGTAATACACCGTCTGAAAGTATGAATAAGCCAGAAACCTCTAATGCCTGGTTTAAAATGACCCCTCCGGTACTGCTGTTATTCACCCTTAGGTTGATAATTTTGAAAATAGAGTCTCCCGAAATGGTCTGCGGCATATTTCCGGCCATTACAAAAACAAAAGAAGAGTCGATGAATGTACCATTGTTCGAAATATCCCCGAATATGCCAATCTTGGTTCTCGGTGCCAGCTTCACGGTACCCATGATATTGAGCTGCTGCGCAAAGATGGGTTGAGCCACCATGAATGATGCCAGCGAAAGCCAGATATGTGCGCAACTGAAAAATTTCATGGCAGGTAATATTTAATCTCTAACTCTAAATTGTAAGTCGGTAATTGTTACGGACGAGCTACTCGTAGTTGTTTTGATTACTGCTTCTATGTAATCATTCGTGGCCATATCAACCTCTGTTTCCAAAACCAATGTAAAAACTTGATTGTTAATCATGACGCCCGTACTGTGGTTTGGATTTACAACAGCGGTGCCGTTCTTGGAAAGTGCAAGTGTGAAATCCGCACCATTGCTAGGAGATTTACCTGTAACTGTAATAAATACGTTTGCAACAATAGCCTCCTTTCCTTTATATGTAAGACGGTTGTTCGCAGGAGACTCAAATTTCAGGAGTTTGGTACTGGTAGTGGTTCCATTGATTTTTACGTAGGTATTGTTTGGTGAAGTAGAAGTGCCCGTAGCGCTCCCGTTCGTATATATATAAGCATAGGCACGGGAGTCTGGGATATTTGTATTTTGCATCATCCTCCAGCCGATATCGTAAGATGTCAGTCCGTTCAATACGGTTCCAACATCTCTGAACATATTTGTAGTCATGCGGCCACGGTCTACTGTAGCACCAGGGTTGAGTTTAATACCTGTTTGTCCATTATAATTAAAGTAGTTGTTGGCAAGGTCAATGTCATCAACCACCAGAGCAGCCAAAAATTCAATCCCTGCGCCAGAAGTAACATTGGTTATGAAAGTGTAGCTGCAGGTAAATTTACCTATGGTTCCAGTTACTTTTACACCGTCAGAACAGTTCCAGTAATTTTTGTCGATTGTAATGGCCTTAAAGCCGCTCATTTGACCAACTCCTAAGCTGGGGATACCAATTTCGATCACCGAGTTTCCTGAAAAGAGGTTGCAAAATTTCGTTCCCGTGGCATCATTAAAATCATAAGCCTTCGTGCTGCCACTTAAGGGTATGACAATGACATCTTGCATAAACACCGACACATCTGTACTTCTCAGAATAGCGCCGCCAACGGCTGACATTACACCATCGCGGGCCGGGTCAATTCCCCGCAAACTGGCCCCATTCAAGTTTAGATAGTAAGGCGTGATATCAACAATACCCTTAAAAATATACATGGAGTTGGCATCCAGCGTTATGCTGCTGCCTAACGGTGTAGGAAGGTCTGCAAGAGAATACACATAGACGAGCTTGTCATTGGGGTTGGTATATGCAGTAGATACCCACTGACTGTTGCGGTATACATCCATGGTGCGTTTTGTGATATTATAAACTTGCAAACCGTTGGGTGGGGATGAAATGGAATCCCGCTGTGCCGTGGTCATTCGCGGTACCAATATACCCCGTGTGGTATCTTCCATTTCTAAAATGGATGCCGGATCGATGGTATTTGGATTGTCACCAATTTTCACTTGTGCTTGTGCGCACATACTTGAAAAAAGCATGATGAAGACGAATGGGTATTTCATTGTAGTATGTCTTTTATAAAGCACTTATGCTTTATTTCGATTTATTTGCGTAGGCATCGATTCAGGCTTTTCCCATTGTCTCGAAATCAACAAACTCAGTTGTTAATTTTAAGTTCTATTGTCATCAAATCGCAATAGATCGAACGATACCATTTCGTCAGTTCCAAATGGAATAGGAACTTCTCATGGCCGGTGTAGAATCACATCATTTCTGTATGCGGTGGAACGTATTATCCTGACCGAAGTTTCATTTATTTTCAATACAATGAAAGGACCGTTGAACGCAGGGAGAAGAACCAAAAAATTCGTGAATTTCTCGCCGAGCCAGTATAGCTGAACGTTCACTTTTCGACCACCACAATCTGAACTAACCTTCAAGAACTAAGCACTAAAAACCCTGACTGCCTTCAGGCAGTCAACCACTAAAAATCAACACAAAAAACCCTTGCAAAATCAAATCCCACTCCTTAGCTTTGCATCACAAAGTACTTTTCAATGAAAGCAGACCAGGACTATATTCGTGACATTGCCGAGATACGATCCATGATGGAGCGATCGTCAAAATTTCTCTCGCTTTCCGGGTGGGCCGGGATTATGGCTGGAATCTATGCTTTGGCTGGAGCTTACGTAGCATATGCGGTGCTCCATTTCAAACCCGAGGAAATATATGATCAAGGTTCACGCAATGAGCATTATCCTTCCACGCTGCTTTATGTCGTTTTACTCGCCATTATCCTGCTCATACTGGCTATCAGCACCGCGGTTTTCTTTTCCCGGAAGAGGGCCAAACTCAACGGGGAAAAACTCTGGAACAGTACTTCCCGACGGTTGCTGATCAACATGGCTGTACCGCTTGTTGCTGGCGGATTGCTGATTCTTATTCTGCTCGCAAAAGGTTATATCGGTCTCTTAGCTCCGTGCACATTGATTTTTTACGGCTTGGGACTGTACAACGCTGGCAAATTCACTTTTGAAGAAGTGAAAAGCTTGGGCCTTATTCAAATAGCTTTGGGGCTGCTCAGCGCATATTTTATTGGGTATGGACTGCTATTTTGGGCCATTGGTTTTGGCGTCGTCCATATTATTTATGGAATTCTCATGCATTTCAAATACGAAAGGTGAAAATATCCATCAGCGGATTGCATAAGGCATTTGAGAGCAGGATCAGACTCGGTATCATGTCGGCACTGGCTGTAAATGATATGGTAGATTTTAATGCCTTGAAAGAATATCTGGAC
>JBBSDD010000115.1:0-7493 GCA_038249755.1 Flavobacteriales bacterium
AACGTTGGCGAGCTTGTAAACAGCAGCGGCCACGATGCCAGCAGCGGATTGTCACCTGACGGTAAAACACTTTTTGTTTTTAAAGGCACACTCAAAGGTGGCGGCGATATCTCTGTATCAAATCTTCAGAATGGCACATGGACAAAACCGAAATTGCTGAATAAAAACATCAATACCGATGCACACGAATCGGCAGCAGCATTATCGTTCGATGGAAATTTTCTCTATTTTATCTCGGAGCGGGAAGGGGGAATGGGAGGGAAAGATATTTATGTAGCCAGATGGGATCAGAAAAAAGGCGATTGGAGCGTGGCTGAAAATCTTGGTGCAGTGGTTAATTCGCCATACGATGAGGATGGTGTCTACATTCACCCTGATGGAAAAACGCTTTATTTTTCTTCCAAAGGCCATAATTCCATGGGAGGAAACGATATTTTTTATTCCGAATTTATTGATGGAAAATGGTCCAAGCCAGTGAACATTGGTTACCCAATCAACACACCAGATGACGACGTGTTTTTTGTGGTGGCTGCCGACGGGCGGACCGCATATTATTCTTCCATCAGAGATGAAGGATATGGCGAAAAAGATATTTACAGGATTACTTTTTTAGGTCCGGAAAAACAGCCCGTTTTAAACGTCGAAGATCAGCTGATGGTGGGCTCGCCGGACAAACAAATTGAAATAGCTCTTCAGCCGCAGGTGAAAATCCGAACCAGCAAAATGATTTTGCTGAAAGGAATTGTGGTTGATGACGAAACGGATCAGCCTGTGAGTGCAACGCTCGATCTGATCGACAATAAAACGTCGGGCGTCCTTGCTACTTTTAATTCCGACCCAACCACAGGTTCTTACCTCGTTTCTTTACCCGCAGGCAGAAATTATGCGCTGCATGTGAATGCCGACAAATATCTTTTTAATTCGATGAATTTCGATTTGCCTGACACGGCAGTGTACAAAGAATACTATAAAATAATCCGGCTTAAACGCATTAAGATCGGGGAGAGCATCGTGTTGAGAAATATTTTCTTCGATTACAACGCCTTTTCAATCCGCAGCGAATCTGAGGCCGAACTGGCCAGGCTCACGCAATTGATTGTAGAAAACCCTCAAATAAAAGTGGAAATTTCCGGGCATACAGACAATGTGGGTGGCGATGAGTACAACCAGAAATTGTCAGAAAACCGCGCCAAAGCGGTCGTGGAATATCTTGCAGGTAAGGGGATATCACGCGATCGGTTGATTTATACCGGATACGGCAAGCAACAGCCCATCGCCACCAATGATTCTCCCGAAGGCCGACAGGAAAACCGAAGGACAGAATTCAAAATAATTGAATAAATGTGCGAGGCGTATTTTTACATTTTTTTGAAAACATGTCCTGAAAATTCATCTCTTGATTACCATTTTAACCGTGCTCTGACGCTCGCCTGAACGCATTTGAATTGTGTAAAATCCGGGGGTGAGCTCAGCTGTTTGAATGATGATGTCCTGTTTGCCGGAAGGCAGAATAGCATTTTCTATCTGCATGATTTTCCGTCCCAAAACATCAAACATTTGAATGTCGACATGGCGTGCCTCAAGGAGGTTGAGCTGAAGTGTTACCTCATCATTGGCAGGATTGGGAAAGAGGTTGATGTCTGCATTTAGCGGAAGCAGAGTTGAGACAGAAACAATGGCACTGGGATCGAAAAATTCGTTTATCCAGACACCCCGGCCATATGTGCCAACCAATACTTGCGATGTGCCATAGTGCAGTACAATATCGTTGATGATCACATTGGGAAGACCCTCATTAAAACTGGACCATGAGATGGCCTCGGCGTTTTTGTAATACACACCCACATCTGTGCCGACATAAAGCGCTTCGTCGGTGCCTGTCTGATACGTTATACAGGTTACAGGAATATTGGGCAGATTCAGACTGATGTTCTCCCAGGTGTTTCCTCCATCCTCTGATTTATATAGTTTTTGTCCATTGCTGTAGCCGGATAATGAAACCCATAACTTTTGTGGATTTATACCATCTACCTCGATGTCGGTAATAAACAGGTTGGGTAGTCCGCTGCTGATGTTTTGCCAGGTTTCACCACCAGAAATTGTCTTAAAAATGCTGCTGAACGTAGACGTATAGATTACTTCCGCATCTGAAGGAGCCACTTTTAAAGTTTGCAGTGTGGAAGAAATGGGAAGTTCGCTGATGGGGGCCCATGGGTCACCACCGTTTTTTTGCCATACATTTTCATAAGCGGCATAAAGGATATAGGGATTGGTGGGATGTTGTTGCAAAGGCGTCACCCATGCGCCTGTTTCGTTGATACTATCAGTCACATCAAAGAATGATTGACCGCTGTTGAATGAAACCTGAAATTCCCCATTGGGATAACAGGCGTACATCGTATTGTCATTGCTGTAATCTATCACAGCGCCGTTTCCATCTCCGCCAAGCAAATGCACATAAGAATTTCCCTCACCGAATAAATTGGTTCCATTGTCTTGCGAACCGGTGAGAATTTTATTGACATCAGTCGTAGAAACGGCTATTTTGTAGTATTGGGTAATCTGCAATCCTTCGCTCAGGTCGGTCCAGTCCTGACCGAGATTGGAAGATCGGAAAATTCCTCCATCACTACCGCAATACAGATTGTTGCCGTAGTAGTCAAGACTATGGATATCGGCGTGCGTATAACCGATATTATTTGGATAAAACCAATGAGACCGAATGCTCCAGGTGCTGCCACCATTTGCGGAACGCCAAACATTGATTCCTCCAACGAAAACCAGGTTTTGGTTGACAGGCGAAACTGCAATTGCCAGATCATACCAGCTTTGACCACCTTCACCTTCGCCGCCTTCACTCCATGTAAGTAAATTGGGGGAATCGCTGCGCAATTCAAATGATAGCCCGCCATCGGTGCTGCGATAAACGCCCTGTAACCCACTGTCTGTTTCCTTGCCAGCAACCATATACACATAATCGGGATTGGCGGCCGTAACCGCTATGGCCAACCTGTTCACTGAAAAAGGAGAAGGCACTCCACTTGTGATTGTGCTGAAACTCAAACCGCCATCAACCGATCGGTAAAAGCGTTTGCCCGAGGCGTAAATAATGTCAGGATTTGCCGAATTGATTTCCAAATCGCGAACGTTTCCGGTCTGTGCAAGTATCCATGTATCCCCTCCATCGCTTGTGGTATATACACCATCTGTAGAAGCTACCCACAATTTCAAGGGGTCAGTGGGATGCATCAGAATTTTACTGCAAGCGATATTGCTCGATACATTGTGCGACAATCCTGTTGTCTCCCAGGTTGCACCTGCATCGGAAGTTTTTAAAACACCAATGCTATACGTATCACTTCCGTCTCCATCGCCAGTGGCGATATAAATTTCGTTGCTGTTGGCTGGATTGATAGCCACACCAGAAACACCGATAGATGGCAAATTGTCTGTGAGAGGTTCCCACGAAGCGCCGTTGTCATTGCTCCGCCACAGTCCTCCGGCTGGGGTTCCCACATAAATGCGTTCTTCGTTTAGCGGGTCAACCACAATGGCATTGATTCTTCCAAGGCCCGGATTCCATCCCTGGTTTTCCCAGGCGGTTGGACCTACAGCTGTCCACGGGGTATTGGTTTTTGCGTTGAGCGAAGCATCTTTGCGCGCATTCTTGAAAGCTTCGATCAGCATTTCACTTTTTATTCTCTCTCCGGTTGGATAAACCCGGGGCTCCATAAAATGCTCCCAGCGTTTAAATTGCTTGTAACCTTTGCCGCGTTCATAACCTTTGTCTCCCCAATGGTTTTGAAATGATTCCTGAACATCGTAAAAATTTGAATTGCCATCTTCCAGTAAATCAACCCATTCCTGGCCATTTACGGATAGGGAAATAAGGAGAATGAGCCAACTTAAAGAGAATATCTTCATCTTTGATTATTTACTGCGAAAATAGCCAAATGGAAATCTTGTTATCTATATAAAACTCACAATAGTTGAAAACCCAAAATCATTTCTACAAACCTGAAATTGTTACCACTGCAGATGGAAGCGAATCTGTGTACGTGCCTGCACTCGACGAAAACTACCATTCGCATCACGGCGCAATTCAGGAAGCCAGGCATGTATTTATCGATGCGGGTTTGGATTATGTTGCGGCTGGCAGTCCAAAGCGCATTCAGGTGTTGGAGGTCGGTTTTGGCACGGGACTGAATGCGCTTTTGACACTAATGTACGCCCTTGATCAAGAGATTCTTGTAGAATACACAGGCTTGGAAAAATATCCGTTGCCCCCTGAATTTTGCGAAAAGCTAAATTATTCCATGCAAATATCCGATTCAGAAAGATGGTACCATGCCATTCAATTTGCTCCATGGCAGAAAATGGTTAAAATAGATACGCGCTTTCAATTGCTCAAATTAGAACAGGATTTATTGACGTGGAAAGGTTTGGAATCGACATTTGACCTGATTTATTTCGATGCGTTTGGTTTTCGGGCGCAGGAAGAATTGTGGCAGCCCGAAATTTTCGTTCAAATGTTTCGTGTACTTCGTGCAGGAGGAATTCTTACCACGTATGCATCGAAAGGTGTGGTCCGTCGGGCGATGACAGCGGCAGGATTTATAGTGACAAAACTTCCCGGGCCACCCGGAAAACGGGAGATGGTGCGTGCACAAAAACCTACTATATGAGTTTTCCATTTAATGTGCGGGTTTACGGCGCACTCATTTATAAAAACCACATTTTGCTCAGTGACGAAACGCACGCCGGAAGGTCATTTACAAAATTGCCGGGTGGGGGACTCGAATTTGGTGAAGGCCTTCACGATGCCTTGAAGCGTGAATTTTTGGAGGAGATTGATCTGGAAATTGTGGTGGTGGATCATCTTTACACGACAGACTTTTTTCAGATTTCTGCTTTCAACAAGAATCACCAGGTCATTTCGGTGTATTATCAGGTTCGGTTTTTTCATGATCCACATGAATTACCTGAATTAATTTCGGTAGACGGCACACAAAAGTTACGGTGGATTTCGCTGGAAGCATTGTGCGAAGCGGATTTCACTTTCCCCATTGACAAGTTTATTACGAAAAAACTATGTGGAATTAAAGATCGGGAGGTGTGATATATTTATTCCCTTCCGGAAAAACACAAAGCTTCTCTGACGGAAATACTGTAAATTGCATCAGTTTATTTCTATAAACTCATCTGAATATTGTGGTAAAAGGATTTTTTCAAATAATTTGTTTTACTGGATTAATCAGCATTATTTGCTGTGGGTGTAAAGAAAAAATCTCTCCTGAAGTTACCAAGGAAATGGAAGTGACCGTGACCGCCTACAATTCTCTTCCTGGTCAAACAACAGCGAGAGATTCTGACATTGCTGCCTGGGGCGATACACTTTCACCCGGTATGAAGTCGGTGGCAGTATCCCGCGATTTGATGCGGTTGGGTCTTGTACACAACAGCAAAGTTCAGATAGAAGGTTTTGAAGAAGATTTTTTGGTGCTTGATAAAATGAATGGCCGGTATAAAAAAAGAATTGATATTTACATGGGCATTGATGTGAAATCAGCGCGGGAATGGGGCCGTAAGAAAAGAATCATTTACTGGAAAGTAGCACGGGAAAGTGAATTCGATAAACGTTATCAATACGAACCTGATAAAGACAGCTTAAAATAAGTTTTTAATACCTGACTTTTTTTTCTAACCGACTTCAAGTTGTTCATTGCAGGAAGTGGTGCAAAACGAAATACACAAGTCCGAATAAGGCGCTGATACCAATCCAGGCAATCATATTGATCTTTAAGCGATACATGGCAACAAATGAAACGGCAATCCACAAAAGAGAAACATAATCAAGTTCTGCTATTGAAATTCCTTTCGGGAAAACTACTGCCTTGGCCAAATAAAGCGTCAGGTTCAGAACAACACCAACTACGGCTGCGGTTACAAGCGCAAGTACTTCTTTTACTTTTTTATTTTCCTGGGTACGCTCAATAATGGGAGCTCCGGCAAAAATGAAAAGAAAACAGGGAAGAAATGTATAGAAGGTCGTTGCTAGAAGCCCAAGTGTTCCCATGGCAAGTGAACTTCCAAAATGATTGAATCCCGCCATAAATCCGACAAAAACAAGCACCATAATCAATGGACCGGGAGTTGTTTCTCCAAGAGCAAGTCCGTCTATCATTTGTAAATTGGTTAGCCAATTGAATTTTTCAACGCTTACCTGAGCCACATAGGGCAGAACAGCATAGGCGCCACCAAAGGTAACAAATGCGGCCTGGGTGAAGAATACAGACAATCTTTTCCAAAAATCAAAGTCACTGGTCAAAAAGTAAAAAGCAACAAAAGGAATAATCCAAAGGAAAATCGCAGTACTTAGGTGCTTTAAAAGGCGCAAAGGTTTAAAGCCAATGTTTGGAGTCACTGTGTTTTTGTTTATATAGTAGGCTTTTTCATCCAGCTCTTTTTGAGTCGATTTGTTGTTGCTTGTTGCATAGAAGGTCGGGAAAAATTGTCTGGTGAATGTGGCTGTAATGATTGCGCCAACAATGATCAGTGGAAAAGGAATATTTAAAAAGAAAATGCAAATGAAAGCTGCGAGCGCAACAAAATAATGAAACGGGCTGAGTAGCGATTTCCTGCCAATTTTGACAAGGGCAAGAATTACGATGGCAATGACTGCCGGTTTAAGTCCGTTAAACATGGCATAAATCCAGGGTACACTTCCGAATGTAACATAAATTGCACTTAGTGCAAGGAGTATGAACATAGACGGAAGCACAAACAATACACCTGCTGCAAGTCCACCCCATGTGCCGTGAAGCATCCAACCGATGTATGTGGCCAATTGTTGTGCTTCCGGACCCGGTAAAATCATGCAGTAGTTTAAAGCGTGTAGAAATTTACTGTCGCTAATCCATTTCTTTTTTTCCACCAAATATTCGTGCATAATGGCTATTTGACCTGCCGGTCCGCCAAAACTGATAAAGCCCAATTTTATCCAAAATTTTAAGGCTTCTTTAAATGTAGGTTTAGATACCATCATTATGCTTACTTCTTTTGTGAAATTTGTGTCCCAAGCCAACCGACCTTATCCATTCGTCTGCGGTGTCCCGGTGAAAAAGCAGTGCAATTAAAACAAAATTTTTGTAGCAAAATGAGGCGATACGCCTAAATAGTTTTTTCCGGCGATAATCAGGCGATTAAGAGAATATTCTTAATTGAAAACCTGACGGATGGTAATGCGATGTGCACGTGGATCTCCGAGTAATCCAGCATAGTGTCCGACATTCCATCCTCCCGGGAGTAAATGCTCAAAATAATTGGTATCTGTGGGGTTCTTGCCCATACAATTACCGATATTCCTTCTCATGCCCGATTTTACAATCTGGCATTCGCGATGGCGTATTCATCAATGACTGTAAATGATTAAGGTCAAGGATTGGATTAAAATTAAGACATGTAATAACAATCTGGAGACAGGTCGAATTACC
>JBBSDD010000116.1:0-7472 GCA_038249755.1 Flavobacteriales bacterium
ATTTTGGATCTGCGCAATTAAATCATTGTTTCACCATTTTCTGAACCCTCCGGCTTCCATCTTTTTGACTGGTAACTATATGGTATATACCAGCATCAAGGTGCCCGGTTGAAATACGGTTTTCTGTCCCTTTCATCTGCATCACAAGCCGACCTGTCAAATCGAATATCTCAATGGATGAGATATACTGCACTGCAGTATGATCAACGAATTCCAGGCTTTCACCAAATGGATTTGGAACGAGCATAACACCAGAAAAATCTGCATTTTGCACGCCGAGAATCGCTGATGCAGATACAGGTATATTCACTTCTTCCTGACCAAAAGCTGTGCTTGTAAACTGAAGTTCGGCTGTGAAACCTCCACTGCTTAGTTCCGAATTAAACAGAATTGGAATATTCACGCTCTCACCTTTATTTACAGTGATTGATGTCATTTGTTCTTCTGCAAATAAAAATGCGCCAGAGGTATTGTTGACCAGTTCCAGGTTTGATATATTAAAAAACCGCTCACCGGAATTGGTGATCACCAAATTGAATGGTACTATTTCTTCAGAAGAAGCAACCATCCCAAATTCGATTTCCTCATGAGAAATATTAAACAGTCCCACATTGGGCCTGTCTTGCGGACCAACACTGCGGAAATTCAGGATTCTATCCGCAAACTGGGGATAGTCAGAAAAAGGATTTCTGTTGTTCTGAAAATCAAAAACATCGTCATTACGCTTGCGATCCACTGCATCTGAAGGAAATTCATCATTCCAACCGCGAAGGGCTGTTTCCTGATTTTGGGTTAAAAAGCCGCCATAATTCTGATAACGAAGCACAAAATACAGTACGGCTCTGGCAGCTTTACCTTTGTGACCATCCCGCGGTTCGAAAACGACCGTTCCCGAGGCATCATTGCCTTTTTTACTGCCGCCCTGTTCATATGTAGTACTGCTCAACACATTTCCAAAAGCAAAATTTCCCCGCTGAGAATTGGCATTGACATCGGTACCGAAAAGGTGATGCACATCTGAAACCATCGGCAGAGCACTGTTGAAAAATCCTTGTGGAAATGTATGCTCCGTATTGACACTATAATTGTTGAACAAGTCTGTGCGACTGGTATAACCCACCGCATCGGTCCCGATATAGGCACGTGTGAGCCGGCTTTGCGCAGACCCCTGACCATTCACCTGTTGGTTGTCGATCACCATAAACATTTCATCTCTGGCCACATCATAATTGTATTGCTGATAGCCCTCCGCGAGAATGTCATTAAAAACATCTTTCAGCGGTGAATCGAGCAAGTCGTATGTACCATCATAATACGTATTGCTGTATTGACAATCTCCAAGCAGGTCGATAGAGATGGCTCCCCGGTTGCCCGAAGTTTTGATCACGAGCTCCGAATTGTGGCTCATGTTGTGAATCGGTTTAAAAACCACATAAAATGATGCGGAAGCCAGGGGTGCAATCTCTTGCGGATAATTCGTTACATAAAATGGTGAACTCACGTAAAAATCAAAAAACCGCAGTTCCTCAATTTCGATGGTTTCATCAAGCACATTGGTCAGCACTATTTCCACACTATCGGCATCTTCAAAGTCGAGTGTACCGAAAAGAATGTTTTCCGAGTTTACAGTTACAGCCTGGCTTTGAACCATAATAGTACAAGCCGAAGCACAAATAACGAGTAATGATTTAATCATATTATTTTTTTGCAAAAGTAAGTCATTGTCTGTATTCCTTTCGCGAAACAGCGTTATGTATATGTAAAGTTTGAGGGATGACAGCGGTCAAATTATCGTTGGTTATTACGAAATTGGCAAGCGCTAATTTTTGTTCGTCAGTCCATTGTGCAGCCATTCTTTGCATCACATCCTTTCGGGAAATGTTGTTTCGTTCCATGACCCGCTGTATTCGGATTCCTTCTGGAGCAGTGACCAGAATCACGCAGTCTGCGGAGAGATGAGAACCAGTTTCCATGGCAATGGCGGCTTCTTTCACGATATAAGGAGCTGCCTGATTTTGCATTTTCCATTCCTGGAAAAATCGACCGACTGCTGGGTGTACCAAAGAATTGAGCTTCGATCTCAGATCGGCATTTTCAAAAATCCTTTTTGCCAGAAATGGCCTGTTGGGCATTGATCCATCGTAGGCTTCATCTCCGAAATGAGAAATAATATCCAGTCGCAGATTTGAATCATGCGCTAAAATATGCTTTGCTTCTGTATCTGCGTCAAATACCGGAATGCCCAGTACCCTGAAAAATTTCGCCACCACAGATTTACCCGCACCAATGCCGCCAGTAAGAACCACTTCAGGAATGTTATTTTTTGACAAGTGCCTGCTCATCAACGTTGGCATCAGGTGAAATGGCCGATTTTTCTACACGCAATTTGGCACCGCCCGCATCTAGCAAAACTGTGGTTTCGTGAACTTCAAGAATGCGACCGTGGATACCTCCGATCGTTACCACTTTGGTGCCTTTGTCGAGTGCTTCACGAAATTTCTTGGCATCCTTTGCTTTTTTCGCCTGCGGACGAATCATGAAAAAGTAAAAAATGGCGATAATAGCCACCCAAAACAAAGGGCCTATAAAATCGCTGCCTTCGGCACCTTGTAACAAAATGGTAAAAATTTTCATAAGATTTATTTAGTTTTCATTGATTCAGGCACGATAATCTCTGTTTTTATAAGCAATTGCGTTACGGACGGAACGGTATTGGTTACGACGTTGATCGGGACGTTTTGCTTACCCCATTTATTGTCGCTGTCAAATTCCACTACAATTTCGCCTTCTTCGCCGGGCAAAATTTTGCCTTTGGGATAATTGCGCAAAACGGTACAACCACAGGAACCTTCCACTGAGCTGAGAATCAGAGGACCATTTCCAGTATTCTTAAACTTGTATCTAAAAGTAAAAATCTCACCCTGTGTGATTTTACCCGTGTAGTATTCTGTTTCTTCAAATTCGATCTGTGCTTCCAGTCCTTTGTCTCCCTGGCCATTGGCGGAAGCCGGAATATCTATCATATCCGTGCCTATCGTTCTGTCTTCATTTTCTTGCGCACATGCTGCAAGGAAAGATAAACCCACCAGGATGATAATCAATTTGTTTTTCATAGGATTATGTAATGAGCCCACGACCCACTTTTTTGATTTTTCCGGACGTTTTCAGTTCTTCAAAGAGCTTATCAAGCACGCCATTTATGAACGTATTGCTCTTCGGTGTGCTATAGTATTTCGAGATTTCAATGTACTCGTTCAGTGTCACTTTCACAGGAATTTCAGAAAATTCCCGACCTTCTGACAAGGCCATGCGCATCAGGATAATATCGATGAGCGCGATTCGGTCGACTTCCCAATTGTCGGTGTGTTTATGAATGAGTTCCATATGCTCATCATTCTGCGCCACCGTCTTTCGGAACAACACCTTTACAAATGACATCTCATCTTCGGGATCTTTCCACAAAGGCAACATGGGTTGAAATTCATCGCTGTTTTCTTCGAATGATTTAAAGGTTTTGATGACCATTGAAGCCACAAGATCCAAATCATCCACCCAAAAAATGCTCTTTTCTTCAAAGAAATCGTGCAAGGTTGGGGCATTGATAAGGTGGCGCTTAAATACCCGGATTATTACCTCTTTGTCTGCAGCATAATCCGTGGCGGGCGCAGCCATATAGGCCTGGTATTCGGTGGTGTCAAGTAAAATTCTATAAAGTCGTCGGAGTAGCTCTCCTTCGCCCATCCAGTTGACTTTCCCCTTCTCAGACAAACTTTTCAACTCACGGTTTGATTGCAATTGCGCGAGAAGCTTGTTGTTGACGAACCTTTCATTGGGGTTGAGATCTTCAGGCGTGGGCAGTTTCTTTTTCTTGCCATCCTCAATTTTGCGCACAGCGACTTCCTGAATGTCCGTCATCAAAAGCATGAGGAAGAGGTACATCTCATACATTTTCTGAATGCTGTGTAGCAATTCTTTTTCCGCGCGTGCTACATTGTTGTCTTTCGATTGCTCAAATGCGTAGAGCGCCTGAAGGATTTTGATTCGTAAGTGTCTTCTGTTGAGCATATCCTTTAGGTGATTGGCTAAAATCTCTGTTTTATATTGGCGATTGAGTCTATTCTTGCCTGCGCTATATCAATGGCGACTGACTGCGCTGGTCTTTTCAACGATGCAGACTGCCGGAGTACGTCGAGTGTCACGTCGTAAATTCTTTCCGTTTTGCGATAAGCATCATCACGGTTGTATCCGATTACTTCAGAATAACAATTGATGATTCCACCGGCATTGATGACAAAATCAGGTGCATAAACAATCCCTTTGTCCATCGCCAACTGACCGTGCCGTTTTTCGTCGTCGAGCTGGTTGTTGGCTCCGCCAGCAATAATCTGACATCGCAACCGGTCTAACGTATCGTCGTTTACCGTGCCACCGAGTGCGCAAGGTGCGTAAATATCCATTGGAACATCGTAAATTTCTTCCGGATCAACCACAGTTACTTTAAAATCCCGGGCCACCTGATCCAATCTGTCGGCGTGAATGTCCGAAACGAAAATTTCCGCCCCTTCTTTGCTTAAACGCTCGATCAGATGGTACCCCACATTGCCGGCACCCTGCACTACAATTTTTTTATTGGACAAATCATCATTGCCATATACCAATTTGGCGGCAGCCTTCATACCCATATACACGCCATACGCTGTAACGGGTGAAGGGTCTCCTCCCCCATTCCGGCTTTCCGGCAAACCCGCTACATATTTGGTTTCATCACGCATGTATTCGATGTCGCGGGTAGAAATTCCAATGTCTTCGGCGGTGATATATTTCCCACCGAGGCTGTTCACAAATTTTCCAAAACGGCGGATGAGGGCTTCGCTTTTGCCTTTTCTCGCATCACCAATGATCACGGCTTTACCGCCACCCAGGTTAAGACCGGAAATGGCCGATTTGTAGGTCATTCCACGCGACAACCGAAGTACATCACGCAGGGCTTCTGCTTCCGATTTGTAAGGCCACATGCGTGTGCCGCCCAGACTGGGGCCGAGTACCGTGTTGTGCACAGCAATAATGGCTTTGAGACCTGTGGCAGGATCGTTGCAAAATACGACCTGTTCGTGTCCCATTTCTTCCATGCGCGACAATGGGCCGGATGTAGTAGAGATATCAAGTGATTGAACGCTTTCAAACATTGGTGCGAAGATGGTGTTTTAATCGGAACAAATAAGTGTAGCTTTGCATCGCTTTTCAACAAAAGCGCGACAAAAGTACACTTTTTTAAATGCCTGCTCACGCATTTTTGCAAACCGAAAAAGTCCGATGAAGGCGCTCGCCCATCTTAATAAATATTTACTTCATTACAAGTGGCTTGTCATATTGGGCTCAGTGTTCATACTGGTTTCTAATCTTTTTGCTATTTACGCACCCAGATTGGTCCGTGAAGCCTTTGATCTGATCACCTCTTCGATACAAGCTTATTCATCAGGCAATGTTTCCAACTATGCGCTTGAATTGCCTCCGACTATTGAATGGATTTTCAATTCCGTGGGTTTTGATTTAGAAAAATATAAGAACATTAATTCGGCGGGCGACCTGGCGGAATTAATTGGCACCTTATCGCTTTTCCTTGCCGCCTTGTATTTGCTCGTATCCGTTTTGAAAGGAGTTTTCCTGTTTTATCAAAGACAAACAATCATCATCATGTCGAGGCTGATTGAATTTGATCTGAAAAATGAGATATATGCACATTACCAAGAACTGAGTCTGGCTTTTTACAGAAGGAACAAAACGGGTGATCTGATGAACCGAATCAGTGAAGATGTGACCAAAGTGCGCATGTATCTCGGCCCTGCGATCATGTACTCTATCAACCTGGTCATTTTAAGTGTACTTGCAATTTGGGCCATGGTCAATGTCAATCTTGAATTGACTTTGTATGTGCTTCTGCCATTGCCGGTCCTTTCCGTGTCCATCTATTATGTGAGCGCCATGATCAATCAACGCAGCGAAAAAGTGCAACGACAACAATCGCATCTTTCCGCTATGGTGCAGGAAACTTTTTCAGGTATCCGGGTTATTAAAGCATTCAACCGTGAAAAATCCGTGCAGGATAATTTCGAAAAGGAATGCAACAACTACAAGGTGAAATCGCTTGACCTGGTAAAAGTCGATGCCCTTTTTATGCCTGCCATACTCCTTTTAATCGGTTTAAGCACCATTATCACCATTTACGTGGGAGGAATCAAGGCCATCAATGGTGAAATCAGCCTGGGCAATATTGCGGAGTTTGTAATTTATGTCAACATGCTCACCTGGCCTTTTGCTTCCGTCGGGTGGGTGACTTCGATTGTGCAACAGGCCGCCGCCTCGCAGGAGCGAATCAACGAATTTCTACACACCGCACCTGAGATCAAAAACAAGAAAGAAACACCTGACGAGATCAAAGGGAAAGTGGTTTTTGACAATGTCTTTTTCACCTATCCCGACAGCGGAATAGAGGCTTTGCGGGGCATTAGTTTTGAAATTCCGTCGGGCAGTACTTTGGCCATCGTGGGTCGCACCGGTTCCGGCAAAAGCACCATTGCCAACTTGATTTGCCGGAATTTTGACACCACATCCGGGGTGATCAAATTAGACGACAAGCCAGTTACTGAAATCAATCTCAACAGTCTGCGCAGCAATATCGGATATGTTCCGCAAGATGTTTTCCTCTTTAGCGACACCATTGCCAATAACATTGCCTTCGGCATTAACAATGGCGAAGTGTCGCAGGAATTGATTGAAAAGGCTGCAAACGATGCATACGTGGCCCACAACATTGAAGAGTTCCCTAAAAAATATGACACCATACTCGGTGAACGGGGCATCAACCTTTCGGGAGGACAGAAACAACGCGTGAGCATTGCGAGAGCCCTCGTCCGAAAACCGGCGATCCTTATTTTTGATGATTGCCTGTCGGCGGTAGATACCGAAACTGAGGAGATCATTTTGGGCAACTTGAAACCCGTAATGAAAGACAAAACCACCGTTCTGATCAGCCACCGCGTCTCGACTGTTAAATTTGCGGACCACATTCTCGTATTGCAGGATGGCAAAATAGCGGAGAGCGGCACACACGAAAGGCTTTTAGCCACGAACGGTATATATGCGGAGCTCAATCAACTTCAACTTCTCGAAGACAAAAAGGTGACTATAGCCTAGCTATCTGCTGTGATTACCTATATTTGTCCTACTACACCTATCTACTAAAATTACATTCGTATGAACCATGAACACGGAGATGCGGCGAGAGATGATATTTATTCAAAAGTCATCCGCGCCGGGAAGAGGACCTATTTTTTTGATGTAAAGGCTACACGGAACAACGATTTGTATCTTACAATTACCGAAAGCAAAAAGCGGAATATGGAAGACGGTCGACAATCTTTTGAAAAGCACAAACTCTTTCTTTACAAGGAAGACTTTGAAAAATTTGCTGA
>JBBSDD010000117.1:0-7405 GCA_038249755.1 Flavobacteriales bacterium
CACCGACAAAATCGTCGAGCTTACTGCCAAAGGCACGAACCGAATCGAAGAGGTTTACTACCTCATCCATTTATCAGATTGGATTTCTTTCTACCTCGCAATTGAACGCAAGGTAGACCCGATCGAAATTCAGGTGATTGATTACTTCAAAAGTGAATTGGCGAAAGGGTGAGCGAAGAAGGAAAACTTGTCATATTTAAAGGTTTAGGTCTCGTAGGCTACAAGCACGCCTGGGATTTGCAGGAAAAGATTTTCGCAAGTATCGTATCGGAAAAAATACGTCTGCGCACGGCTGAAAACACCATAGACAAGCCTGAGAATTACCTGTTTTTCTGTGAACACAATCCCGTTTACACCCTCGGCAAAAGTGGCAAAATGACCAACCTTTTGCTCAACGAAGCCGAACTGGAAAACAGGAATATCGATTTTTATAAAATCAACCGCGGGGGAGACATTACCTTTCATGGACCCGGCCAGATTGTGGGTTATCCCATCATCGACCTCGATCAATTTTTTACAGATATCCACAAATATTTGCGGTATCTCGAAGAAGCGGTGATCCTGACAATCGCTGAATACGGCATTGAGGGAGGCCGCATACCGGGCCTCACGGGCGTATGGCTCGACGCGGACGACGTTTCAAAATCGAGAAAAATATGTGCCCTCGGTGTGAAATGCAGCCGATGGGTTACGATGCACGGATTTGCTTTTAATGTCAATACTGATTTGGCTTATTTCGAACACATTATTCCTTGTGGAATCGATGACAAGGCTGTGACATCCATGGCCGCGGAACTTGGCCATCAAGTAAACATACAGGAGGTCAGTGAAAAACTGAAATACCATCTCGCTGCGCTTTTTCAATGGAGTTATCTTACCGGAACCGAAAATCTGAGGCCGGACTGAATTTCGAAAAAGTCAGCGCGTTGGCGAATTTTTCAACTGGCTATGATAAAATTCCATCGCGGGTATCTATGTTTGTCGAAACAATAATTGAGTGATTAAAGACATCGAACAACCTAAGGTGGAAGACATTGCCATCGCAGCCGTGCCTCAGTCCAATATCCTGGGTGGTGAAGATGAGTGGTACATCTACCTGATCAGCATGAAATCCGAAACATTGACAAACGTTTTAATCTCTTCCAGAGGTTATGGTCAGGTTGGCGAAGAAAATGTAAAAACATCGGAACTGCGGCACTTTGTCGCCGAGGTGCCACCACAAAGTTTTGTAAAAATCGAACCTATCATGTCTGAACTTTTCGCGCTGAACAACCAGTATTGGGTGAGTTTTTACGTAGGCGAACAATTGTACGACAAGAAGTACGTTTTCCTCGCAGAATCTATCCAACCTGCCAACCTTACCGAAGTACCATTGATGGGCCAAAAAGGAATTCTGCTACGCTGATGCCTTACCTCGACCTCCTTCTCGCTATACCCCTTATTTGGGGAATGTACCGCGGATTTACCCGTGGATTTATTGTTGAAATATGTACCCTGATGGCGCTCATTCTGGGCATCTACGGAGCTGCCATGTTTGGCGAACGGGCCGGTGATTCTCTCGAATTAAATTACAACACCGATCCGCAAATGGGTTTGATCATCGCCTTCGCAGCGCTTTTCATTATCATCATTGTCGTGGTTTTTATCTTTGGAAAAGTTTTGGAAGGTGTCATAAAAATGGTCGCGCTCGGTTTGGTCAACAAACTGTTTGGTCTGCTCTTCGGAGGGCTGAAGTTTGCTTTGATCCTCAGCGGAATCCTCTATGTGTTAAATGGTATCCCTGGCACCAAAAATTTAATCCCGGTTTCCTGGAAAGCGGACTCCTACTTATATGAACCTCTCGCACAATTTGCTCCAACGATATATCCCATTCTTAAAGAAGAATCATGGCGTGAAGATCTCATCGACCGGATCGATGCGCTACAAAAAGATCTGACGGAATAAACTGATCATCTTGCGACCATGTGATTAGTCCTGAATTGCCGCGATTCCCGGAAGGGTAACCCCTTCCAGATACTCAAGCATTGCCCCGCCACCGGTAGATACATAACTCACCTTTTCGGAAAGGCCATATTGATTGATCGCGGCTACTGAATCTCCGCCGCCAACGAGTGTGAAAGCTCCTTTTTCGGTGGCTTTCACCAGGGCGTTGGCCACGGCGATCGTGCCTTTTGCGAAAGTCTCCATCTCAAAAACACCCATAGGTCCATTCCAAAGTATAACGCGGCAATCAGCGATGAGTTCCGTAAACGCTTTGGTGGTTTTTGGCCCAATATCCAATCCCATCCAGCCGTCTGGTATGTGCTTGGTTTCGCAAACATCTGTGCTGGCGTCATTCCTGAATTCGTCTGCGATGAGCGTATCGGCCGGTAAATGAATTTCTACACCCTGATCCTTCGCTTTGCTTAAGAGCTTTTCAGCCATTTCCAGATAATCATCTTCCACGAGCGAATCGCCGATTTGACCTCCGCGCGCTTTGATGAAGGTATATGCCATACCACCGCCGATGATCATGTGATCAACTTTTGGGAGGAGCGATTCCAAAATGGTAATCTTGCTGCTCACTTTGGCTCCACCGATGATGGCCAGAACTGGTTTATCCTTGCTGTTTAATAACTTATCGATGTTCTCAATTTCATTTTCTATCACGTAGCCGAACATCTTGTCATGTGGAAAAAATTTCGCCACTATGGTCGTGGATGCGTGCGCACGGTGGGCCGTGCCAAAGGCATCATTTACATAAGAGTCGCCGTGTTCGGCAAGCTGGCCGGCAAAAAATTCGTCGCCTTCTTCTTCTTCCTTATAAAACCGCAAATTTTCAAGAAGAAGCACTTCTCCACTCTTCAGATCGGAAGATATTTCTCTGGATTGATCACTCACACAGTCATCCACAAATTTCACAGAAAGACCTAATTCTTTTTCCAGCGTGGGCTTTATGTGTTTTAAGGAAAACTTCTCTTCCGGACCACCATTTGGTCTGCCCAGGTGCGACATCAATACCACCGATCCGCCATCTTTCAGGATTTTCTTTATGGTAGGAACAGCAGCTTTAATCCGCGTATCGTCCGTGACTTTAAAATCTTTGTCGAGCGGCACATTAAAGTCTACACGAATCAGCGCTCTTTTATTTTTGAAATTATAATTGTCCAGTTTGGTCATTGTTTCTTTTTTTGGAATCGTAAAATTAGAATTATTTCAACGTTTCCGCCGGCCAGATGGAATGTAAACTTCCTGCTCTCACAGTATAATTTTCCTAGCTTTGATCTCAATTCAGGAATTGTGCGATTTAATAACATCATAGGACAGAAATCTGTCAGGAAGCGCCTAATTCAGGTCGTAAAAGATGGCCATGTCGGCCACGCGCTCCTCTTTCACGGCAGTGAAGGGTCGGGCAATTTTGCGCTTGCAGTTGCTTTTGCCGGGTATATTTTTTGTCAAAATCCCGGTGAAGATGACAGATGTGGTACTTGCCCATCCTGCCGGAAAATGGACCATTTTGGCCACCCAGATTTACACTTTTCGTTTCCTTTTATCAAAACGGATAAGACTGACACCTGCAAACCGTACTACCGTGATTTTGTGGCTGCGGCCTTGGCCAATCCTTATCTGACTTTGGCCGACTGGGAAAAAGTGATGGGAGGAGAAAACAAAAAACCCATCATCACAACAGATGAAGCGGCTGAAATCGTCAAGGTGCTGTCGCTAAAATCTTTTGAGAGGGGTCATAAAGTGGTCATTGTCTGGCTTGCAGAAAAACTAAATGCTTCGGCGGCGAACAGATTGCTCAAAACACTCGAGGAACCGTCTGAAAAAACACTCATCATTCTTGTAGTCAATTCTACCGAAGACATGCTCGCGACCATTATATCGCGTACACAATTGGTGAAGTGTGATCGACTGAGCGAAGGTGAGTTGACCCGTGCCCTTACGGAAAAACTCGGGGCATCGTGGGAGGCCGCTGAGCAAATTGCGTGGCGCGCAGAAGGAAATTTTGCGAAAGCAAAACAGATACTCCAGGAAGAGGACGACAACACGCAATACCTCAACCTTTTTGTAATCTGGATGAGGGCTTGCGTGGTAAGTAATTTGGATCAGGCATTAAAGGCGGTTGATATTTTAGCCGGTATGTCCAAAGAAGGTCAAAAACATTTTTTGGAATATTGTCTGCACTTTTTGCACGATAGTTTGGTTTTCACCTTTGCAGGAAAAGACAAAGCGCGGTTTGATAAAAATGCTGCGGAATTTGCGGCGCGGTTTGCACCGATTATTGTGGCTAACGACCTCCAGGGTTTTCACGACATTTTCAGTCGTGGACACTACATGATCGAACGCAATGCCCACGGACCTTTGCTTTTTATGAAAATGAGCCACGACATGATGAAAATATTCTCTTCGCCCAAACCTGAAGTACTTTCTTAATTTTAAACGAATAACAGTAAGTCATGGGATGTGAAACTTGCACCAATGGAAAAAACGGTCAGCCTGCTGGCTGTAAAAATAATGGTACCTGTTCGAGTGGGGGGTGCAGCAAATTGGCTGTCTATGACTGGCTTGCAAACATGGATTTGCCAGGTCAGGTAGCCCCATTTGAATATGTGGAAATACGATTTAAAAATACCCGAAAGGAATTTTACCGCAACAGCGAAAAACTCTCACTCAACCCTGGTGACGCCGTCATTGTGGAGTGCAGCCCGGGATATGACGTCGGTATTGTAGCCGCGGCCGGAGAAATGGCCAGGCTGCAAATGCAGAAGAAAAATGCGACCAAAAATACCCGTGATCTCAAACGCATTTTGCGGAAAGCAAGTACGCCAGAACTCGAAATCTGGCGTGATGCGCGGGCGCTGGAACATGACACCATGCTCAAAGCACGCAGCATTACCAGCAGCCTGAAGCTTGATATGAAAGTAGGCGATGTGGAATATCAGGGAGATAAATCCAAAGCTATATTCTACTACACCGCTGAGGGTCGCGTGGATTTTCGGGAACTGATCAGGAAACTGGCAGACACTTTTCGGGTCCGGATTGAAATGCGACAAATCGGTGCCCGACAGGAAGCCGGTCGTCTGGGTGGAATAGGCTCCTGTGGAAGGGAACTTTGCTGCAGCACCTGGCTCACTGATTTTCGATCTGTATCGACAAGTGCTGCACGGTATCAGCAATTGGCCCTCAATACCCAAAAGCTTGCTGGTCAATGCGGAAAATTGAAGTGCTGCCTGAATTATGAGCTTGATTCTTATCTGGACGCGCTGAAGCATTTTCCAAAGAACCATGCAAAAATCAAAACCAAAAAAGGCAGCGCGGTACATATCAAAACCGACATTTTCAAAGGAATTCTGTGGTATGTGTACGAAGAGGGAGGCACCAACTCACCCATGCCGCTGACTATCGAGCGCACGAAGGAAATTATTTCATTGAATGAAAAAGGTCAATTTCCTGATGATTTGAAAGACTTCAACGATTATGTTGCGCCTGTAGTCGAAGCCTATGCCAGTGTGGATGCCCAGGACAGCCTGAGCAGATTTGATGAGAAAAAAGGGAAACGCCGCAATAAAAAACGAAAGCCTGACGGAAACAGGCCCCAAAGATCAACGCCGCAGGGTGCTGCTCCGGGAGGCGAAAAGAATGCGCAAACCGCGAGAGAACCTCGGAAAGATGGCGCCGAGCCCAGAAAACAAAATAGGAGAAAACCCGCAAGAAACCCCAATAACCCGAGAAACACAGGTGACACGCCAACGGGAAATTCTCCGGCACAACCACAAGCACCCCGATCCGGAACGGAGAATAAAGGAAACCGACCGCCCCGGAGTGAAAAGGGACCCAGAAGGAAACCCCGAAATAAAGACCAGGGCAATGACGTTTCATAGGGTGCATTCGATTGGCATTTTTTCCATGATCGCACTTTGCAGTTGTGGAGATGACAATCTGGTTTTCGAACAAAACATGGAGATTCCGGATGCCAGATGGATCACAAGCGAAAAAGCCATCATGACATTTGATATTTCTGATACAGTAAGTCAGCACAACTTCCTGCTGAATGTGCGCAACACAGAGTCTTATCCTTACAGAAACTTGTACGTTTTTGTGAAGACTACTTTTCCCAACGGAAAATCATCGAGAGATACGGTTGGGGTTGTATTGGCCGATCAGATGGGACGATGGATCGGCAAAGGAAATGGATATCTCAGCAGCAGCCAGCATATGACCAACAGCGTGATGTATAATTATAACAGGCGCTTCCCGCTCAGCGGAACGTACAAAGTGGAAATTGAACAGGCCATGCGCACAGATACGCTGGAAGGCATCAGAAATATTGGGTTGAGAATAGAAAAAACTAAAATTTAAAATCCTAGGCTCATCTCCTGACCAGGTCAGATACACTGATTGAAAGGGTTTTTATGAAAATATATGGAAGACGCGAAAACAAAGAAAAACCCACTCGGAAAAAGGTATGTATTTCTTCTATGGGTTATATGCCTTTCACCACTGATCGGCTTGGCAGCCTTGCTGCTTATTGCCTCCAATAGCGACCTTCCGGATACGGTGGCCCTTGCCAATCCGAAAACCAATCTGGCTACCGAAGTGATTTCATCGGACGGCGTGTTATTGGGAAAATTCTTTTTAGAAAACAGGACAAATATTGATTTTGAGGATTTATCCCCTTATCTCATTCAAGGTCTCGTGGCCACTGAAGATGAAAGATATTACGACCATTCAGGCATTGACCTGAAAGGTACATTCAGAGCCGGACTATATCTTGGAAGCCGTGGCGGTGCGAGCACCATTACACAACAATTGAGCAAAATGCTTTTTACTGAACGACCCGGGAATGGTTTAGAAAGGGTATTTCAAAAATTTCAGGAATGGATTATCGCCGTAAGACTTGAGCGTCAATATACAAAAGACGAAATACTCACCATGTATCTCAATAAATTTGATTGGGTAAACAACGCCGTCGGGATTAAATCAGCGTCGAATGTCTATTTCGACGTTCAGCCAGACTCCCTGAGTCTGGAACAAGCTGCGATGCTGGTGGGAATGGCTAAAAATCCAGCCCTGTTCAACCCTGTGCGCCGGCCTGATACTACCTTGCATCGCCGCAATGTAGTGCTCGCTCAAATGGTAAGAAATAAATATATCACCAGGGCGGCATACGATTCCCTGAGTAGTTTGCCTCTTGTGCTCAACTATCAGGTGGTGGATCACAATGAAGGCCCGGCGCCTTATTTCCGCGAAGTTTTGCGGGGAGAACTGGGTACAATGTTTGAAGAGAAAAACAGCGATGGCTCTTTCAAATATGCCAAAGCCAACGGTGAGCCATACAGCATGTATCGGGATGGGCTTCGGGTATTTACCACCATTGATTCGAGACTACAGGAACATGGGGAAAATGCTGTAAAACAAC
>JBBSDD010000118.1:0-7391 GCA_038249755.1 Flavobacteriales bacterium
GATTCAGGTCAGCATGGACTATAATGGTCCTACTCCTATTGTATCTGTTGCAAAAGAACCACTTGAGATTACTACTAACAAGTTTTTAAAGCGACTCTTCGATTTTGGTTTTTCAATGCTTGCGTTCATCTTTATTTTCTCCTGGCTGTTTCCTATTTTGGCTATGGCCATTAAACTTAATTCTCCTGGACCGGTCTTTTTTAAGCAAAAGCGGACAGGCTTGGACAATCAATCTTTTAATTGTTATAAGTTTAGAACAATGACAGTCAATAAAGATTCAGATTTGGTACAGGCGACAGCCGGAGATCAACGTATAACCAGAGTTGGCGCTTTTTTGAGGAAAACAAATCTTGATGAAATTCCGCAGTTTATTAATGTACTCATGGGTGAAATGTCTGTTGTGGGACCTCGTCCACACATGCTCAGTCATACGCGAATGTATGCCAAACTCATCGCGCCATTTATGGTCCGTCACTGGGTAAAGCCAGGTATAACCGGCTTGGCTCAGGCGAAAGGATTTAGAGGAGAGACCAAGGAAGTAAGGCAAATGTACAACCGGGTCCGGATGGACGTTTTTTATATCCAGAACTGGTCTTTCTGGTTTGACTTGAAAATCGTGGTAATGACGGTATGGAATATGTTAACTGCCCGACATACTGGGGCTTGATTTAACGCAAATACTTCCAATACTTGAGACGGAAGAAATTGATAAAATTGTAGGTGGTGTTGCTTTCTATTTGGTTATTTGGAACATGCCAATTTTCCGGAAATGCATAGTCCCATGCCGACATATAAGGGCCAAAGATATATATGGCGCGCTTTCTTGCTTCAAGGGATTCGTAATATTCGGTGAAGTGTTTCTTCTTTTCATTGGTTTTATTAAATACGGGTAAAGGCCTTACTGGTTTAATTCCAATTTGATGTAGAGCCTTGTCAAAATCTTCCGTAAGCCTTTCGAAATGCATGATGAAATCCAAATCCTGATGATTTACCAGACTCCAAGCGCTGTAAGGTAATCGGTGATATTTGAGAAAATAGGTTTCAAAGGAAGCATTTTTTTTAACCACAAAATCTCTTCGTCTTTTTTCGTATCCAGGCATCAAATACTTACGGAGTTTTCCGTGTTTGATCTTTTTGTCGACGTAATTTTTGTGATTGGTCTTATATTTGAAATACTTACTGACCACGATGTCCATAGGATTTCTAATTGTCGAAAAGGAAAAATAAGTCTTCTCATCTGTATTGGCTTGTTTCACAAACTCACTGTATTGGGCATGTTTGTAAAGCACCCGCTCACCACTGTAGTTTTCCATTAATTCTGTGGCAACCGCTGAACACCCGGTTTGAGGAAATTCAACGAAAACGAAACGGTGTTTATGGCTGACAATCATATGGAAAATTTATAAATCTTGAGTTCAAAGATGCGCTGTATTTTATAATTTTCAAACGTCTTCCATTTTTGTTTTTCATCATTTCACAGGTGCACATCTAAGACGACTTTCTTTAAATATCTTCGCAGCCTATAACGGACTTGTTCGAAATTCATTCTAATACCGCTTAAATGGGAAACCTCATTCGAAAAGTAAGAAAAAAACTTTTCATCAAAAGTAAAGATAAGGATGTGAGCGAGGTTTTAAAAGGCGGTGTTGTCGCTTTTCTTTACCGCATTGCTACAATGTTGGTTACCTATGCCCTTATGATTTTTATTTCCAAGAAATTGGGAACGGAAGGTATTGGAATCTTCAACATTTGTCTGGCGGTATCAGGTATTCTCGTTATGGTGGGTTGTGTGGGATTCAACACCTCTGTCGTTCGATTCGTCTCTCAATATATGGCCAAAGGTTGGATTCGAACCATTACGGCATTGTATAAGAAGATGATGCGTTATTCGATTTGGTTCAGTCTGCTTTTGGGCGCGGGTTTGTTTTTACTCGCTCCTATCATCTCGATAAACCTTTATAACGATCCTGCTTTGATTCTCCCATTTCAGATCACAGCGCTCACATTGCCATTTCTGGTGATTGCAACCATTAACGTAGAATTGATTCGTGGGTTCAAACTTGTTCAAATTAGTGAATTCTTCAGAAACTTAAGCTTACAACTTACTGCATTGATTGGCACCTTTATCGCGTCATTTTTTATTCTTACGGCCGCGCAGCCATTGATGTTTTATGGCCTGGGTGCCGTTTTTTCGTTCATCTTTACCACCATCTTTATTCAAAAACGACTTGCCAAACAAAACCTTACAATTATTGCATCAGAAATTGAACCGGCATTTTCTTTCAAGTATCATTTTTTGATTTCGTTGCCCATGATTCTAACATCCTTTATCCAACTTATCAATGGGAAAATTGATATTCTGATGCTGAAGTATTTTATGAGTACCGCATCAGTTGGGATTTTTAGTATGGCTTTCAAGCTTTCCGTCATTACAAATTTTGTAATCGGTGCCTTGAAGACGATTGCGATGCCCAAGGTGTCTGAATTATTTTGGAGTGATAAGCGGATAGAATTAAACAATGTAATTCAATATTCTAATAGGCTTACCTTTTTGTTTGCTTTCCCTATTTCACTGGTCTTAATACTATTCCCGGAATTTATTCTGGGCCTTATTGGAGAAGAATTTAAAGTTGGAGCGACCACTTTACAAATATTTGCAGCCACTCAGTTAATTAACGCGTCGTCGGGAATGGTAGCTGTATTTTTAAATATGACAGGAGATCAATCATATTTTACGAAGATTGTTGCAATAACCACTTCGATCAACATCGTATTAAATATATTGCTTATTCCAATCCTGGGAATGGAAGGCGCAGCCTGGGCGACGATGATTAGTACCGTGGGTTGGAATGTGATGGGGGTTATTTTTATTCAAAGGAAATATAACATCACCACTTATTACAATCCGTTTCTACGAAAGAAGAAATTGCTTAAGGACTGAGCCAATGCGACAAATCGCGGTTTATAAGTTTAGAAAGTTTCTGAATGTCATTTTCATAAAATAATTTGAGTTCTGCCCTGTCAGAAGAAGTTAATTTCTCGGCTCTTACCAGATTACTATTCTTTGCGTTTTTGCGTATTTGCTCTCGTTTCTCTTTTGAGAATAACAACCTGAAAATCGGGCGAATAATAAATTTTAGGGGGTTTTCATGCGTAATAAATTTTTGTAAAGAGGCGTTTTTGGCTTGACCTGAAGGGTTGAAATGCTTTTCAACTTTCCAATCCGTTTTAGGTGATGCTCCTATGAAATTGACAATTTCTGTCATAATTTGGGTTGGATTGTTTACCAAGTCATCATACAGCCAAACCCGGACGTGAGGAAAAGCAGACATATAAGCCTCTACCTGTTGAGCGTATTTACCGACAGATTTATGATGCCACATGAAGTCCCAGTTTTTCTGAATCCGGGACTCTTCTGCTATTAGGGATTCCTGAAAAGTACCTCTTTCATGGAGATCTTTTACGAAATGCATATAGGATGAATAACATCTTTCCACGGGATTACGAAGAATAATGCATATGCGAACTTCGTTTCCGAGCATTTCTTTTATGCGGGGAATACTCATTTGAGAATAGTATAAATATCCCGTTCCAATTTCCCCGACAACTTTGTCTGCGCTAATGTTCTCGTAATTTTTCCAATATTCAGATGGATTTAATATGAGCTCCTTTAATGGACGCTGACGCGCATATGGCAAAGTGTTTTTGGAAAGAACATCACGCATAAAATAGAAAGTTTCCTTGACTGGAATTTCAATTTCGGGATGTTGCTTGAGATATTCGTAGATGGAGGTAGTCCCAGCTTTGGCTGTACCAGCAAATAGAAAACGGGGTTTATTCAACGGTTCTTTCATTTTTCAGATCAACCATTTTTCTAAGTCTCTTTTAATCAGAGAAGCCAAATTTTGAATGTCCTCTCTATAAACATGTAATAAATATGCCTTTTCATTTTCGGGAATTGGATTCTTAACAAGCATTTTAGACATGATTCTATCTCTATGATCCAATGCGGTATGCTTCATTTGTTCCGGAAGAAGAGAAACCAATTTTTTTAAGAATGGATTTGTACGCATAAGGTTCACCAGCATGCGGCTTTTTGGAATACCACTTGGATTGGCCTTTATATCAGATTTCAATTGCAAAAGAGAGACGCCGAGAAATGAGAGGATGTCTTCTATGGTTTCGCTTCTTTTCAAATCGCCCGTCAGAACTATTTTACAATGGTTAAAAGTTTCCATAAACAATTTGACTTGTTCGTAGTACATGCCATATTTGATATAATCAAATCCCCATCTCTTATTTTTCCATGTTTCTATGCCATTTGGTGAGATTGCTTCCTGAAAGCTTCGGTTTTCAAGGCCATTTCGAATGAGATAGGTGTAGTGGGAAAATGCACGTTCCACAGGATTGCGAAGTATTATAACAACTTTTACCTGAGCGAGCCTATCACCATACAATTCACGCATGTTGCTAATCGTTGAGGATGCTGTATATAGATAAGAAGTGGAACCGTCTCCAGCCATTTTATTGGCCGGTACATGGGCGTAAAGTTCCAAATAATCGTCTTTGCGCCAGATTAGGTTTTGACAAAAATCATTATCGGTATACGCTGGCTGGGTATCGCCAAAACTAAAATAAAAGGGTTCTTTGCGGGCTGCAGGAAAAAAAATGCCGGGATGTTGTGACAAAATCTTGTAAAGTGTGGTTGTCCCACTCTTGGCAGCACCGGGAATAATGAAATCCGGAAGGTGGAAACCCTCTCCTTTTGATGACGTAATAAACATATCTTGCAAAAATGCTATTTTGAAGCGAATTGATGTAGATTATTCAAAGTAAATTTAAACATTTGCAAATTGAAATCTCACTCGACAAATCTCGTGTATGAAATTGATAGTCGGCGATAAGCCGTTGAACTTTCCCGACATCTTAATTCTGGGTGCTGCCAAGTGCGGAACTACTTCACTCGCATTTTTTCTAAAGCAGCATCCGGATGTGTATATGCCCAGAAAGGAGCCCGGTTTTTTTGCCTATCACAACAGGCCTGTTCTTGAAATCCCTTCAGGAATCCGCGATCGGCAGATTACAGATTTGGGAGCGTACTCCAGTATGTATGAAGGTGTCAAACCGGGTCAGAAGATTTGTGACTCGTCTGTGGCCCAATTCACAAATGCCGAACACACCGTAAGGAATGTAAAACAATACTACGGAGAATCGGTTTCTGGTTTGAAGACGGTATTAATTCTCAGACACCCCGTTGATCGCGCCTATAGTCACTATCTGATGTTTGTCAAGAACGGTCTGGAGACGCTATCTTTTGAAGAGGCGATCAGGCCCGAAAACGTAAAACGTCGAATCGGGGATCAACTGGGATACGATTATTTGGGGGGAAGCCTATATGCAGAAAGGGTGCGCTTATTCAAGCATTCATTCCCACAATTGAAAATATATACCACAGAAGATCTGAAAAAGCCTCAGGAGATACTAAAGGATTTTCTGGATTTTTGCGGCCTGAATGACAAGGTTTCCATAAACACCGCCGCTAAGTTGAATCCCAGTGGTTTGCCAAAGAAAAAAGGACTGATTCGAATTTTGCATTCAAGAAGCAAGTTCAAAGAAATATTAAAGCGGTTGTTACCGGATAAATTGCAATACCGGCTTACCGCTGTCAAATCTGATTTGCTCCGTCGGAGTATTGTGAAGGCAGAAATTGATCCGATATTAAGACAGGAACTTACAGATAAATACTTTAAAACCGATATTCTTGAATTGCAGAAGATAGTTGGACGTAACTTTTCAAATTGGCTGACTCAAAATAAACATAAGTATGATATCCCGATTAAAAGCCAGTAGCACCATTGATCCATTAAGGTTGGATTATATCCTTGGTAAATCCACTTTACTGGCTATTTTTTTGTTTTTCAACTTCATGGTAACCTTTAGGGTATTATTGGTGAGCGTCGTTCCAGAAGTTGAGCTCGTTGCAGAAGCGCTTTATGAAGCGATTATTCTGTTGTATTTGGTTTATAGGTTATCTCTTCGGGTTGTATCGGGTAACCTTCGCATTAACAGTCTTGAATTGTATTTGATTCTCATGTTTTTTCTACCAGTCATTGCTGCAAATGGCGCCCGTGCAGAATTTGGTCAACCGATGATTTATGGCATCCTCACGTTTAGAGACTTTTATCTGATATTCGGAGGCTTGATAGTTTATAATATGCTTCGCACCAATACGGTTACGATACAATTGGTCGAAAAAATGCTGGTGCTGACTGCATGGATAAATGTGCTCATGTTCTACTTCATGTCGTTATTTGTTGATCCCCGGCAGTTTATTGAAACCGGCCTTGCAGGAGCGAATGATGCAAAGGGTGGAGATGTTTACTTCCGATTCAATATGGCATACATATTCTTCGGATCTATATATTATTTCGTGAAGGCGTTCTATAGAAAAAACTTCAAATATTTAATATTGGGTGCTGTTTTCCTTTTTTATGTGACTTTCTTCAGATTTGACCGCACCTCCATGGCATCTGTTTTTGGTGCTTTGGCGATGTTTTTTGTTACTGCCCTTACTCCACGCAGACAATTGATGTGGATTTTGATTGGCTTCATTCCTATTCTTTTCCTTGTAATATCAGTATATTTCGTGAGTCCCGAATTGTTTGAGCAATACTATTTGATGTTTGCTGACGCATTCGCAACCTTATTGGGTACAGCAAATGCAGAAGGTGAGGAATCAGTTAGGCTTAATGAATTGCGCATTGCTTTGGAACATATTGAGAAAAATCCGCTAATCGGAAATGGAAAGGTAAGTAATCAATGGGTGGAAGGTGGGTATAGCCATTTCCTGGGATTCTTTTATGCATCTGACGTAGGCATTTTCGGTCAGATATTTATGTATGGATTTATAGGTGCATTTCTACTTTATTTTCAATTTCTTCTTTCTCTCAATTATGCGCTCAAAATCCGTCACATCAAGCGGAATGTGTTTTTGGTGTCATTGAAATTCATGATGTTCGCAATAATGTTGGATTCGATCACAAATGGGTATCTCACCATTTATGCTGCTCAATCGGTTACGGCACTAATTCTTATTTATCATTTTTACGAAAAAGACTTAATTATTGGGGCTGAATTGCGGGAGAAGAAATTGGAACAATCTAAAATATTGATTCCGAGGCAAAAACATTTGGATGAAAACCACGAAGCGAAGTAGTCATAACATGAATACGATCTTACCAAATTTTTTTGTTGTAGGAGTTGTCAAAGGTGGTACCACATCGCTATATAATTATTTGGACCAACATCCGCATATTTTTCTACCCCGCATCAAGGAAACCAATTATTTTTCAGCTGGAGATATCCGTGCAGATCATTTTCTTCCGCAATAC
>JBBSDD010000119.1:0-7361 GCA_038249755.1 Flavobacteriales bacterium
AGGCGTGGAAAAAGGCGCTAAAAAAGGTTTGAGTGCCGAGCTTGTATCGGGTATTTTCAAAGCCATTCACCAGGAGTCGATCAACCGACAGCACAAGATCATGCGGGAATAGAAGAGATCGCACGGTCGCGGATATGCCAAAATAGTTTTGAATGAAATGCGGCTTTGCCCCTTTTCTTATTCAATTCTATTTCTTCCTGGCTTTTTTAACAGGAAGTTCCTCATTTTGATTTATCCCTTTCAGTGCCTCCTTTGCATTTAGCGCATTTACTACCTTATTTCCTGTTTTTGCTTCCAGCTCCAATCTTGCAACCTTGGCCACATTTCCGCCTTGCTTGGCAACTTTCTTGCTTTCATCAAAATCTTTTGGTTTAAGTGCTGCCGATATCTCTTTTGTAGATGCCTCTGCAAGCATATTGAGAATCAACTCAGTGTTGGTCATATTGTCTCGCAGATTCTCTTTTTTCAACCCTTTCAGAACTTTATATTCCTTGGTTGTCTTCTCACTCCAGGCTTTGGTAATGATGTCAGTAAGGGTCGCAAATTGTTGCCCCGCTTTCAATCCTCTCTTTTTCCATTCATCGGTGAGTTCTTTGCGAATTTCAATGCTTTTCAGCCGTTGGTTAATCCAGCTTTCAGAATAACCCAGCTTCATATACGCTTCCAATGCCCGATCAATACCCAATTCAGGGTCTTGCATTTCATCCAATCTTTCAGATGCCACTTGTGCCAGCCAAAGTTTGAAAGGTTCTGCGTTGGGGGATGGAATTGATTGTATTAAACGAAATAGCTGCTCCGTATCAGCAACATCAGTCAAGCGCATTTTACCATCACTGGCTTGCATTTTGAAAGCGTTACAATTTGTAACGGTTTCATTTCCTTCGGCCAAAAGGCGTTTTTTCATTACCCGCCAGTAGACCGGGGGGTTTTCGCTTTCTGAAAGAATAGCAATTACATCAACGATAGAAATATACCATTTTTCCTGTTCCGCATCCCAAAGGGTGCGCACTTGTTTTTCTTCAAATAGTTTGATGCCTTCTTTTTTCATTTTCTCAGCAATTAAATCAATTCTCAAAAATCAGCGGCTAAGATCCGTCAATAGCAAGAACATTAATTTTCAGGCTCTGATTCCTCTTCAATTCCGCTTTTACATTCGTGGGTTTTGTCGTTGTATTGGCCTTTGAGATCATCCATAATAGATTTTTTCCATAAGGGCGTACCCACAAAATAGGATGCCCGGCCGATCAGGTGGGCGCCAACGGGAGCGGTGAGCAGAAGAAAAAAGATAATGGCGAGAACCCGTGTAGTAATCGATGCTTCATTGAAGTAAATGGCCACGCAGATCAAAATCAATCCAATGCCAAGCGTGGCCGCTTTGGTGGTAACAGAAATACGTAGGTAAAGATCTGGCATTCGGAGAATTCCGACGGCAGCGAGCAGAACGAATATGGCCCCAAAACCCACAAGAATCATGATGAGGATATCAATCATTTTTTTTCTTTTTTTCTATGTAATAAGAGAAGGCGACCGTGCTCAGGAAGCCAATCAGCGCCACTATCATGGCTATATCAAGGAAGGTGGGCTGATCGGTGATGATGCTGTATACGGCAATGATTCCGATACCGGTTGTAATGAGCAAATCGAGTGCTACGACTCTGTCCGAAAGGGTTGGTCCTCTCAGAAAACGAATAAAAATCAACACCGTACTCACTGCGAGAATGGGGAGGATGATATAATATAGGTAATCGTAAACCGTCATCTCAGAAGTTCGAGTAAGCGTCTTTCAAATCCATTTTTGATATTTTGGATAAATAAATCTTTGTCGGCAATGTACATTGAGTGCACGTAAAGTACCTTTCTGTCTTCCGATACATCTAGACTCAGCGTGCCAGGCGTGAGCGAAATGAGGTTGGCGAGGAGGGTGATTTCCAGATCGGATGTGGCATCGAGCGGTACGCGAACGATGCCCGGAGTCATATAAAATTTTGGTGTGATGACATCATAAGCAACCTGCACGTTGGCTTTGATCAATTCGTAAAGAAAAAAGAAAACAAATGAAATGGTACGCGGCACGAGTTTAAAATATTTCTCTTCTTCTCCATTATTCCGGTTTATAAGCCAAAGTGCAACAAAACTCAGAACAAATCCAAAAGCAAAATTCAGGAATGTAAAAGTTCCCGTGAGTGCCACCCAAACGAAAGTCAAAAGATTGTTCAGCAAAAACCGCGTTCTCATAATTCTATCGTGGTTTTAAAACAGCATTGATGTATATAGTAGGGTCGATCAACTCTCCACTGATTCTTTCTGACAATTGTTGGATGTGTTCCGCACCAAACCCAATGTACAAAGTCACCGCTGACAAGAGCACAATGGGTGTCACAATCAGGCTGCGTTTTTTGAGGCTCATGTCTGCGAAATATTGGAAATCAGGTCGTACTGCAAGCACCGGGCCTGGATTCCAAAAAATGTGCGACCACATTTTGGCAATGATAATCAGGGTAATCACACTACCGAACAAAATGAAGGCGATTGCGCCATAATTTTCGAGTGAATAGGCACCCAAAATAAGCGAAACTTTGGGCCAAAACCCAGATAAGGGGGGTATCCCTATCAGTGAAAACAGCGTGATCGCCATCAGCAGTGTCAATTTTGGCCAACCATCATAAAGTCCGCCCAGCTTGCGCATGTCGTTCGTGCCTTTGATTTTGAAAATTAGTCCAGCGATCAAAAACAAATTGGTTTTCACCACAATATCATGAATGAGATAAAAAATCGCTCCCGCAATAGCAGCTTCCGTGAAAAGGCCGAGTCCGATAATGATAAACCCGATATGGCAGATGATCAAATACGAAAATACGCGTCGAATATTGACCTGGACAAGGGCCCCAACCCCTCCACTGAAAATGGTGAGCATACCAATAGCGAGCATCACCTGATCAATAAAAATATCATCGGTGAATATGAGACTGAACACCCGGATAAGCGCATAAACCCCTACTTTGGTAAGCAGACCACTAAAAATTGCTGAAACGGCAAAGGGCGGTGTATGGTAAGAATCAGGCAGCCAGAAATACAGAGGAAAAAGTGCCGATTTAATACCAAAACCCACAAAGAAAAACAGGCCACTTACGTAAACAAGGCCCCTGTTGTCCACCGCAGCCACTTTTCCCGAAAGGTCAGCCATATTCAATGTACCGACAAGGCCGTAGAGAATACCGAGGGCGGTGAGGAAAATAATGGAGGCCAGCATATTGAGGGCAAAATACTTCACAGCTCCTTCCAATTGTTTCTTTTCACTGCCCAGCGTGATGAGCACAAACGAACTGATGATGATGATCTCAAACCAAACGTAGAGATTAAATATATCACCCGTCAGGAAGGCACCGCACAGGCCCATGAGCAGAAAATGAAATATGGGAAAATACCCAAACTTCACCTGCGCCCTGACAATGGTACCGGCAGAAAAAATAGAAACGGCCAGCCCTGCAGTGGACGTAAGCAAAACCATCGTTGCAGCCAGGGTATCAGCCACAAATGTGATCCCAAATGGTGCTACCCAGTTGCCCGCCTGTACGCTTACGATGCCATCCACCCAAACTCCCTGAAACAAAAGAGCACAAATAAATACATTGATGGCACTACCGACCACACTGATGACGCGTTGAATCTGTGGCCTTCGCCAAAAAAACAAGAGAATCACAGCCATAAAAGCTTGATAAAGAATGGGGAGCAATATGAGTTTGCTTGTCATATTTGCTCGTATTCTTCATCCAGACTTAATTCGTCCAGATCGTCGGTTTTCACAACTTTATAAACCCTCTTGATCAAAACAATGGCAAATGACTGAAGTCCAAAACTGATGACAATAGCCGTAAGAATAAGGGCTTGCGGCACCGGATCGGCATAAGCTTCTGCGAAAGTGTTCAATTCGCCAGGAATGATCGGCGGCAATCCCTTGGTGATTCTTCCCAGCAAAAATATTAGCAGGTTTACCCCATTGCCCAGAAGTATCAGACCGATGATCAACTTCACGAGGCTGCGTCGTAGAATCATGTAAATTCCAGCGGCATAGAGCAAACCAATCACCAATGCGAGAAGTATTTCCATATCAGTTGCCTTCGGATATAGTAAATAAAATGGTGAGCGTTACACCAACCACCACAATGTATACGCCAATGTCGAAAAACAGGGCGGTGCCGACCAGTCCGATCACCGGAATAGGATCATCAAACCAAATGCCCGTAAGGAAGGGCTGACCAGTAAAGATCACAGGAACGATTCCGCTGAATAAGGCCAGGCTTAAGCCAAATGGCATCAAATAACCAGGGTGGATGCGGAGCAACCACTGGGTTTCTTTGATCCCGTAAGCAAACATGTGAAGGACGAATGCGATGGCTGCTATAAGTCCACCCACAAAACCTCCACCAGGCAAATAATGTCCGCGCAAAAGAATAAAAACCGAAAACAACAGCAAAAGCGGAAGCAAATAATCGGCGGCAGTTCTTAAGATCAGTGATTTCATGCCTTATTGGATTTCTGATTTTTTCAAATGCAATTTTAACAATCCAAAAACACCTACTGCGGCTACTACCAAAACGGAGATTTCCACCAGGGTATCGATGCCGCGAAAATCGACAAGAATAACATTTACAACATTTTTTCCTTTGGCCATCAGGTAGGCATTGCTGGCGTAAAACTTAGTGGTCTCTCTATTCACCGGTTCTGAAAGCACTTCGAGGGCAAGAAGTGTAATGAGCAAGCCAAATGAAATGGCAAGCACCCCATCGCGTATCCGCGAACGTAAGTCGGACAGCTTTAGATATTTAGGCAGACGGTAAAGTACCAACACGAAAAGAATGACAGTAAGCGTATCAATGGCAAATTGTGTCATGGCCAGGTCGGGCGCGCTGTAAAATACAAACAATAAACAAATGGCGTATCCCACAACTCCCATGGAAGCAACAGCTGCAAGGCGCGATTGGGTAAAAACTGTGAACCCAATGGCCACCACCATAATTCCCAGAATGGCCATTTCGTATAATGTGACATCTGACAGGCTGTGAAAATCGACATACAAATGGGTACCGGTCAATAAATTGAATCCAATCAGCAGAACCAGAAAAGTCATGATGGTCAGAATGTAATACCGGAGATAATCGTTCTGAAAAAACCGTGTCCAGGAAAGCGCAAACCGGGTAAAAAATGTATAAAATCGTCCAAACAGACTGATTGGTGAAGTCCATTCCAATTTGGCAATGCCCGCTTCAACCCGGCTTGATGGTAGAAGGAAATAACAAAGAACCACTCCAATTGCGATCGTGACCGCACTGAGTAGCAGCACCGTATTGAATCCATGCCAAAGCATCAGGTGAAATTCATAACCAACCGAGCCCATGGCAGTGATCGCTGGACGGATCAAAGCATTTTCAATCAAACCAGGAAAAATGCCAAACACGATACAGAGAATGGCCAACAACAAGGGTGGTATCCACAGAAATGGATGTGGCATTCCGGCTTTTTCAAAATCAGGAGATGGTTTACCCAAAAAGGGCTTTATGCCCACCAGATAACCGGCATACAAGAGTAGTATATTTGTAATGACGGCTGCAACAGTCAGCCATACAGACATATTCGTCCCTTCAAGAGAAGCTTCATAGATCAGTTCCTTGCCAATAAATCCAAAAAACGGCGGCACTCCCGCATTCGACAAAGCGGCCAAAAATCCGGCAATGGCAACAGGAATCATCACTTTACCCAATCCTGCCAACCGTGTGACGTCTCTCGTCCCGGTTTCGTGGTCAATGATACCGGTAACGAGAAACAAAGTGGCCTTGTACAGTGCATGTACCAGGATATATACTGAAGCCGCTATCAAGGCCGCTTCCGTGCCAATACCAATTAAAAACACGATGATTCCCAATGCCGCAATCGTAGAATAGGCAAGGATACTCTTCATATCCGTGCGAAAAAGGGCATGAAAAGCGGCATAAAGCATGGTGATTCCACCCACAATCATGAGTGTATTATTCCATTCAGGCGTATTGCCAAGTGCCGGCGTAAAACGCATCAGAATATAGATTCCTGCTTTTACCATGGTGGCTGAGTGCAGGTATGTCGATACCGGCGTGGGTGCTTTCATCGCCCCGGGAAGCCAGAAATGAAATGGAAATTGGGCTGATTTTGTAAAAGCAGCACCCAGGATCAAAACCAATATCACAAGATACCAGTCAGCATCAGGAAAAACCACACCGGAATTGATCATTTCCTGAATGGAAAATGTATTGGAGTAGGCGGCCATTATGAGGAGCCCCGCAAAGAGCAACATACCACCCACTCCGGTAACAGTAAGGGCTACCAAAGCCGCTTTTCGCGAACCGGAATCTTTGTTTTTATAACCGATCAGGAAAAAAGAAGTGATGCTCGTGAGCTCCCAAAAAACGAAAAGTGAAATCACGTTGTCGGACAAAACCAATCCCAACATCGCAGCCATAAACATTGCGATATACCCATAAAACCGGTCGAGATGAGCATCTCCTTTCAAGTAATACGACGTATATAGGAATACCAAAGCCCCGATTCCGGTGATCATCAAAACGAAGATCAGGGATAGCCCATCGAGGTGAAAAGTGAGATTGGCACCGATTGACGGCACCCATTCGTATACCTGGGTAACTGTTTCACCAGCAGAAATGCGGGGTATAAATCCAGCAAAATAAACGAAGAGACTACCAGGCACCAGCGCTAACAAGACGGAAGCCTTTCCTTTCAGAAACTTTCCGAAAAAGACCAGGCCCAAAGCGCAAAGAAAACCCAACAAGACTGCGATAAGCATAACAACAACTCAGTATTTTGCCAGTCGCGAAGATAAGATTTCCTGCACGGTACTTCGGTCAGGGTTTGGGTATTTCGAATAGAGACAGCGTGATTCGGAGGACTAAATTAGATCAGTCGCCCCGTTAAAATTCCCATTTGGCGATGGTCATCATACACTATTCCCGGTATTTACGCCATCTTCTTTCCTCTTTTTCCATTCTGGATGTAAATTTTCGCGGCAGCGGTATCTCCAGTTTTATCTCCCTTTCGGGAAAAACAGGATGGGCAAACATCAAGCCAACTGCGTAGAGAAACAATCCTTTTCCTGTAAGGACGCTGCCTTTTTTACCAAACAGGCTATCGCCGAGAATGGGATGACCTGCAAGAGCCAGATGAATTCTGAGTTGGTGCGTGCGTCCGGTCCGGGGAGTCAGACGCAGGAGACTCAGCGTACCATTTTGCAGGGACCGCACGGACGACACTTTTTCGTAAGTCGTCGAGGCGTTCCGTTCCTCAACATCTGCATGGAATTCGCCGCGGTCGGGCGG
>JBBSDD010000120.1:0-7326 GCA_038249755.1 Flavobacteriales bacterium
ACCGAACGTTTTTCTTTTACTACTGCTTGTTGACTTATTAACCGGAACAAAAGTAGGGCATCACTTTTTTTGTTCAAAACACGCAGCAATAAGTTATTGTAAAAATTACACTAAGAGTATGTTACGCACATGACAACAGAGCACTGCATTCGCCACAAATTTCGCGTAAATTCGCACCTCAAAAAATGAATGTGATTGCGCCATATAGTCCAATAATAGAAGTGATCGAGGAAGAATACGAAATTCCACAACTCAATCGTAAGAGAAGAATTTCGGCATTGCTTCCCAGCGATTATTATCAAACGGACAAGTCTTATCCGGTGCTATATCTCAAAGACGGACAGAATTTATTTGATGACCATGCTCCTTTCGGAAATTGGGCAATAGACCGATCTTTGGCTCGGTTGGCAGAACAAGGTCTGAACAATTTGATTGTAATCGCAATCGATCATGGTGGAAATGACCGAATCACAGAATATCTACCCTATTTCAACAAGAAAGTTGGAAATGGAGAAGGTGAGCGCTACTTGCAGTTTATGCAGGACACCCTGATTCCTTACGTAAACAAAAAATACAGAACCCGGCCTGAAAGAGAACATACAGGGATTGGCGGAAGCTCCATGGGCGGACTTATCAGTCTGTTTGCAGGTTTAAATTACCAACATCTTTTTAGCAGGTTGATGGTATTCTCCCCCAGTCTCTGGATTGCACCGCGCATCTTTCAGCAAGCTGCAAATTTTGACTCACAGTTGCCCATACACATATATATCTATGCGGGTGGAAAAGAAAGTGCCAACCACATCCCCAATGTAACCCGCTTTAAAAATATCCTGTTGGGTGGGCACAAAAATTTTTCCAACATTCGGCTCCACGTTTCACTGAATCCGGAAGGCACCCACAGTGAGCGGTATTGGCGCGAGGAATTTCCAAAAGCTCTGAAGTGGCTTTATTATGAGCACTAAATTTTTTGACTATGACCTTTTTTCAATCCACTGAAAACGGAAAATCCTTTCGCACACTAATTACTCCGATACCTTCAGATATATCGGAAAAATCATTTGAAGACGCGTTTCCCTCTTTAAAATACAAAAGTAAACCAGCAGATGATTCGTGGATACAGGTACACCAGGAAGGAAAAATCAACATTATCTTTTCTTTAAATCTGAATGCCAATGCTGGCACTATCGCACAAAAATTCCGGCTCCTTGTCCTTAAAACGCATGCCCAATGGATCGAAGAAGTAGCACTTGATGCCAACCACCTCGAAGATAAGCTGGGCGCAGCGCTCAGGGGAATGGAGATGGCAACTTATGAAATTGGGAGTTTTAAAAGTGAAAAAAAAGATTTACAATTTCCCGTTCAGGTAGAAGTGATCAATGCTTCAATGGGTAATGAGATATTCAAAACTGCCCAAATCCGTGCCGAATCCCAAATGCGCGCCATGCACCTCGTTGATCTGCCGCCCAATCGAAAAACACCAGCCTATATCGGAGAATGGGCTCAAAAGTCTGCAGAAAATTACGGTTTTCAGTGTGAGGTTTGGAACCATGAACGCGTCGTTGCGGAAGGTCTGCACGCACTCTACGCCGTGGGAAAAGGGAGCGAACACAAGCCTGTGTTTATCATCAGCCAATATTTCGGTGACCCTGAAAATAAAAAGTGTCATTTGGCCCTTGTCGGGAAAGGAATCACCTTTGATTCGGGCGGCATATCGATCAAACCTTCTGCGAACCTGCATTATATGAAAAGCGACATGGCTGGAGCTGCAGCGATGCTCGCCTCCATCGAAACCGCAGCACGCCTGAAATTAGCTATCAATGTGGCTTGTATCATACCTTCTGCTGAAAATGCAGTGGATTCATGTAGTTTCCGCCCGGGAGATATCATCGAATCTTATTCGGGTAAGACCATCGAAATTATTGATACGGACGCTGAAGGCCGGTTGATTTTGGCCGACGGACTTGCCTGGACAAAAAAGAACCTCAATCCGGAATTGATGATCGATATGGCCACCCTTACTGGCAGTTCGGTTCGTGCGCTTGGAAAAGAAGCTGCCGCGCTCTACAGCGAAAATGAATCACTATCAAAACTGCTTTTGAATGCCGGTCAGAAAACAGGTGAAAAGCTTTGGCCTATGCCACTTTGGGACGATTACAATTCTTACATCCACAGCGATCTGGCCGATGTAAGCAACTTGCCGTTATCGCCGGTGGCAGGGAGTATTGCTGCCGCCAAATTTCTTCAGGTATTTGCCGATGGGCATCCCGCGTGGGCCCATATTGACATGCCCGGAATGTCTTTTGGCGATAGCCCCTTTGCCAAAATGAAATCAGCGACTGGTTATGGAGTTCAACTTTTAACGGAAGTGATGCAAATACTGGCGAATAATCCAGATATTGCCGGTCGCTAAGCCGATCATATGTCTAAAGAATTGACTTTTTTGTGTGTTTCTTCCTATTTTAAGGGAGAAGCATTTTTAAGCGCCTGTAAAAAAGCGGGCAACAAGGTGTTTTTAGTTACTTCCTCAAAACTGAGTGAAAAAGCCTGGCCCTGGGATGATATCGATGAAGTGTTTTACATGCCCGAAGATGAAAATAACCATTGGGACATGGACATTCTCGTAAATTCCATTGCCTTCAAAATGAGAAACATCACTTTTGATCGTTTTGTTGCGCTCGACGATTTTGATGTGGAAAAGGTAGCCAGAATGAGAGAACATTTCCGCATTCCCGGCATGGGGGATTCGACAAGCCGCTATTTTCGCGACAAACTCGCCATGCGAATGAAGGCGAAAGAAGAAGGCATTCCTGTTCCTGCTTTTACACCTCTTTTTCACGATGAGGCCATTCATGCTTACGCGGAAAAAGTTTCTCCACCGTGGATGATCAAACCAAGATCGGAAGCTTCGGCTGTTGGAATAAAGAAAATAAAATCGGTGGATGAACTCTGGGAGCATTTGGAAGAAATGGGCGATGACCGTCACAAATACGTTCTGGAAAAATTTTCACCGGGAACTGTTTACCACGTTGATGCGCTTACATTCAATGGCGAAGTTGTTTTTTCAAGGGTGAGCCGTTATCTCGATACGCCATTTGATGTGGCACATGGTGGTGGGATTTTTCGCTCTCACACCTGCGATTTTGACGACAAGGCAACCATCGCGCTAAAGGAGTTAAACAAAAAAGTTTTACTTGGTTTCGGAATGAAATACAGCGCATCGCATACCGAGTTTATTGAATCGAATGATTCCGGGGAATTTCTATTTTTAGAAACTTCTTCGCGCGTGGGAGGTGCGAACCTTGCCGAAATGGTTGAACAGGCCAGTGGAGTTAATTTGTGGGCTGAATGGGCCAGGTTGGAAACAGCTGTTGCCAGAAAAAAATCCTACAAATCACCAAAAGACAACAATCAGCATGCTGGCATTGTCGTGTCATTATGCAGATACCAGAATCCGGATAGTTCGCAGTTCACCGAAAAGGAAGTGGTTTGGAGAATGAAAAAAGACTGGAATATCGGTTTGATAGTGAAATCTAAAAAAACCGACAGGGTTTTAGAACTGTTGGAAGACTTTACCTCCAGAATTCACGAAGAATTTCACGCCTCGGCACCGGTACCCGATAAATCACCCTGATTTTAAAAATGACAAAGGAAAAGTTCATTTCTCAGGGGCAAAAAAACCAACACTGGCACCGACCCAATCTTTGTCTTTGTTGTAGCGCACGCCCACCATTTCACCCTTGCTCACCCGAATGAGGTTGTTGATCACTTTTGTTCTGGGTTCATCTTTCTCCCATACCATCAGCATTCTAATTTCGAATTTTGAGGGACCGGTAGGGGTTTCTATCACGGGTGCATATTGCACCTTTCTTTGCAAAATATAATTTTCGCGGTCCGTAATTTTATCCAGTGCATCAGATGTGATCTGAAGATTAACTCCCATTCCGGCGAATGAGTACAAGGGTTTTAATACGTAATTTTCCAAGTCAACTGGATATTCTTCTATTTGATCCAAATAAAATGATTCCGGCACGTATTTACCTGACAACAGTGGCATCGTAAATTTGCTGATGCGAAAAAACCAATTGGGATGCCCTACCCATTCCACGTCCACTTCGTCCGCAAAATAAAATTCACGTTCGAGATCCTTGCGCTGAACAAGTTCGTCGAAAATAACCCTGTTGAAAATGCGGTGAATCGGTATTTCCCTGCCTTGCCCGTCCAAGTAATATAATTTCCTGTCTCTCTTTTTCATTTTTGAAAGACAAAGTATTTTAATTCCCAACTGCGCTTTAGCCGCATAAAAATCAATGCTGGTCGCTTGTTTTTCAGGCTCAATTTCCAACAAAACGACATTTTTTGGATCGGCATCTCCGACGATGATTCGTCGCATTACTTCAATATAAGATGCGGAATCGAGCCCTTGAAAATGAGATGTGTGATCTTTAGGAATGTCAAAAATCTCCCGATAGCCGTGATACAATAAATCCTGAAAAAAATAAAGCGACGGAAATCCTTGTATCTCAATTAACTGGGGCAATAATTCTCCACTGGAATTTATGCAGATACCAAAGTCCATTTGAATAAAACGGGAACGATCATCCTCATTGGGTACATTGAGGGGACTGTTCAGAATAGCCGCATCCGTGCGCGATTTGAAGTCTGGCCGAATAAGCACTTCATTAATTTCTTCACAGGCGTCCAAAAGTTTTTTACGCATGTCGGCATCCATAAATACCGGTGTTTCACAGAGCCGAAACTTTGGTACATGGCCAAAAGCATCTCCGACGTACTTTTTAAAAGCCTCGTATTTCTCAATTGTAAAATTCTCGTTGTACGACTTTCTTAACCGGTGATCCATATTACGCTGATATTTTTTCTTTTAAGTTGATTTGCGCGATGGCATTTTCAATAAAAGAAGGGATGACAGAGCGTTTTGTTCTTGCGATTCGCTCCGGCGATTCGAGGTTGCGCATCATATCGTTGTATTTTCTGACACTGTAATTCTTCAGAATCGTTTCGCGATTTTCCGGTTTTTCAAAATGTATTTTCATCCCGTAAGGATCTGCTTCGGGATGGTATTGCGTCCCTACGAATTCATCTGAAAAACGCACCGCCATGATGGCGCGCTCGTATTCCAAATGGGTGCGTAATTTTTCCAGAGAGAGAATTTTTGCTCCACGATCGCGAAAAACTTTCAACCGAGGTTGAACAAGTTGCCAGTCGCGACTGTCTACCACGTAATATGGGTCATCCAGTTTTTCTAATAGCTGATCCTGTTGACCAGCTTTGGTCTTGTGGCAGGGATAAATTCCGAAAGAAGTGGCGACCCTTTTTGTGATGGTTCCAAGACCAAAATGATGACAGGCCATTTGGAAGGAATGACAAATCAAAAACATATGTTTTTTATGCTGAATTTCGGCGGTATTCAGATTGTGGTTCCAGAGTTCATCCACCAAATTTTGCCAGGCCTTATCCCAAACTCCGTCACCGGCGCGGGGATCTCCCGGACCGCCAGAACTAATATAGATATCGAAATCCAAATCAGGAATTTCATGTTTCGAACGAACATCAAATTCTTTGTAGCTAATTTGATCGTCAAATTCGGATATGATCTCCCTCAGTGCGCGCATTCCCTGATTGGGGAGACCATCGTACAAATTAAGCAATGCCAGTTTGATTTTTCTCATTTCTGTATTTCCGTATGGAGAAAAAAGAGTTTATAATATCAAAAAATTGCCTGCTTTTTTGGGCAGGCAATCTTGATGTATCTTTAAAATTAATTCAAAAAAAATTATTTCCCGTCTTTCCCGTCAGATTTCTTTGACTTCTTAAGAGAATCCACTGCCGCTTTGAAATCAGCCACTGGTTTGTTCACTTTTTTTGAAATCGGTTTTGGAGCCGTTTTCTTTTTTGGTGCGGGTTTCAAAGAAGATTTTTGAGCAGAAATTTCTTTCGTCCCATCACTCGCTACTGGCTTTACAGCTGCAGCCGCAGCAGGTTTTGTTTTTGGCGTTGGCGTCGTTTTAGACACATTTGCTACACTTGCTGTAGGTTTTGGATTTGCTTTAGATTGCTGCGCAGTTGTTGCTGGCTCTACCTTTGCAATAGCTTTCGGTTTTGCTTTAACCTGACTGGCTGGTTTTGCTTTAACCGGACTGACGGGTTTTTTTGAATACGCCGTTTTTACTTTTGTCAATGTTTTTGACGGATATCCAGGTTTTGACAGACCTGCACTTTTCGCATCAATTAAAGCAGATGCCTCAATCTTGTCCGCAGTCCTTTCTTTACTATCTGCCTTTGCCACAAAAACCAGTTTAGCTGAATTTGTACCTGTGGGTTTGGTTTTTGTCTTTATCCTTACCTTTCCTTTCGCCCGTGTTGGCATTTTAGCCGATGAGATCGGTTTTTTCTTTTCAGCGGGTGCAGACTGACCAACAGATTTGATATTATTTACTGGAGCCTTTTTTGCAGCCGCAGCCGAGTTTGATTTCCCTGGTGTCGTCGACTTCGTTCCAGATTTGGCATTCGTAGTAGTTGATTCAGCTGCTTCGGCTGTCACAGGTTTTTCAGCTGGTTTTTTATTTTCAGTGGGTGCAGACTGACCTTTAGATTTGGTATTTTTTTCTGGCGCCTTTTTCGCGGTTGCTGCTGAGCTTGATTTCCCTGCTGTTTTCGCGTTTGTTGCAGGTTTGGCAGCCGTAGTTTTTGATCCAGCTGCTTCCACTGCCAACGTTTTTTCGGCCGGTTTTTTATTTGAAATACCCGGTATGCGACCACGTTTGCCAGTTGCTGTATTTTGTGAAGATGTCTCTGCACCAGTTTTTATCGCGGCAGCTTTATTTGGCACTCCCGGTTTGCGACCGCGTTTAGCCGGCGTTTTTGATCCTGCTACTTCAACTGCCGACGTTTTTTCTGCTGTCTTTTTATTAGAAATACCAGGTTTGCGGCCACGTTTGGCAGTTACATTATTTTGTAAAGATGTCTCTGCAACAGTTTTTACTGCGCTAGCCTGATTTGGCACTCCCGGTTTGCGACCACGCTTGCCCGGAGTTTTTGATCCTGCTGTTTCAACTGTTACCGTTTTTTCAGCCGTCTTTTTATTTGGAATTCCTGGCTTGCGGCCACGTTTGCCTGTACCGATATTTTGTGAGGATGTATCAACAACTGTTTTTACCGCGGTAGCTTTAGTTGGCACTCCCGGTTTACGTCCGCGTTTAGCTGGAGTTTTTGATCCTGCTGCTTCAACTGCGGACGTTTTTTCATTCGTCTTTTTATTTGGAATACCAGGCTTGCGTCCACGTTTTCCAGGCGTTTTTAATTTTGCCA
>JBBSDD010000121.1:0-7303 GCA_038249755.1 Flavobacteriales bacterium
AGAAAAAATAAGTGAAAATAAGAGGCTATTAGATTGTAAGTGTACGGCTGAAGCGTGGGTAAAACAGGTTGATTCTTCGATCTTGACTGTGCATTTCAAAAAGGCCTGAGGAAGCGACATATTTCCAGTCCCGTAACAGGTATAATGTGGATGCGATTTTAAAACTACCACGAGTCATGTGATCGTTGGTGATCAAGAAGGATATAAGCGTTGTTAGAGATACACCTTACAGTTCGGCAGGGCTGCGCGTATGCGTTCTTTCTCGCTTTCGCTAAAGTTGTTTTCTTTGGCTACCAGCGTTTTCAACTGCGACAATTTGGCGATGTCCGCGGGGAGTTCAATAAGCTCATTTCCGGTGAGGAGCAGCAATTCAAGGTTTTTCAAATTGACAATACCATCGGGAAGATGGGTCAACTGATTTTCCGAAAGGATGAGCGAACGCAGGTTCTTGCATTGGCCGATTCCATCCGGGAGCGATTGGAGTTGATTGCCTTCAAGATTCAGTTCTTCCAATCGCTTTAGAATCGGCAAGTCACAGTATTTAAATTGGTTGTTTGCCAGCTTGAGCGTTTTTAAGTGTTTCAAATTTTTGATTTCGATCGGCAGGTAACTCAGTTGGTTGTTTTCCAGTTCGAGCAGCTTGAGTTTTTTGCACTTCCCGATTGCGGGGGAGATGCGGTGCAAATAATTGGCCGACATGTGCAGATATTCGAGGTCGCGAAGCTCGCCGATCACGGCCGGAAAATACGTGATGCCGTTCAGCGCAATGTCGAGGACTTTCAAATCGGCCAGTTGCGCCATCTCCGGCGGTATGTGGTTGAAATCATTTTCACGGACAATCAGGGTTTGCAGCTTGTTGAGCGTCCAAAGATTGTCATCCCACGATTCCAAATCATTCTTCATGAGGTTGAGAAATGTGAGCCCTTTTAGCATCACAATGCTATCGGGTATGGAAAAATGCCCTTGCTGGCGCAAATTGAGCTGGGTGGCAGAGGGATTTTGCGCCAGCGCCGCGGCAACACTGAAATACATGGGGTCCATTGGTTTGTCAGACTTTTGGGCCAACCCAACCAAGCTCCCGAGCAGCATTGCAGGCAGAAGCAGGTTTCGCGTACAGCTTTGGCAAATACTCAATTTGATCATGGAAACATCTTTAAAATTTCGGTTATTTTTTCGCTTCGGCCATCGAAGATTGTCCGGCGCCATTGTCGGTGAGGGCGCGCATGAAGGTGATGATTGATTGAATTTCTGCATCACTCAGATCGAGCGCATCTTCCGAGAGGGTTTGGTTTACCACTTCCAGCCCGCGACCTGCCCCGCCACCTTCATTGTAGAAATCCATCACTTCTTCGAGGCTTTTGTAAGCCCCGTTGTGAAAATAAGGTGCGGTGAGGGCCACGTTTCGCACCGTTACCGTTTTGAACGACTTGTTGTAAATCCAGGCTTCTTCGTTTTTGATGCCGTTGCTGTTCCTTCCGTTGTCGCTATCGAGCGTGGGCGGCGTTTCGTTGGGTGAGTTGAGCACACCGAGTATTTCGCTTTCCGATTTTTGAAAATAGGGCGGAACAAGCCCCGAAAATGTGGGTGCAAAATGGCAGGTGCCGCAACTGGCTTTGCCCATGAAGAGGTTGAAACCTTCCCTTACATCCGGCGGAAGATCTGCGGTTTCGCCGCGCACAAACTGATCGAAAGGGCTGTTAAAAGATTGTAGCGAAAGCACGTAAGAAGTCAGGGCTTTCGTCAGCTTATCGCGGGGTGAAAGTTTTTTGTCAAAAAGGGTTGCCATCGGAGCCTCGTACGTCGTATTCTCCAGAATTCTGGCCGCAATTGCTTCATAATTTGTATTGAATTCCAGGCTGTTGAACACCACGTGCTCTGTTTGTTGCTCGAGGGTAAAAGCGCGGAGGTCGTAAAAATAGCGGTCGGCATACACCGCATTGAGCAGGGTAGGAGCGTTGCGTTCCACTTTGGTATACTGCACATTGCTATCAGATTTTTTGCGGCCATCGGTGAAGGCTTTTCCTGGATCGTGGCAGGTGATGCAGCTCATCGTTCCGGCTTCGCTCAGTGCGGGGTCATTGAAGAGTCTTTTACCCAAAGCACGCAATTCTTCGCTGTCCTCTTCCCGGGTGAGTTCGGAGTAGAAATATGGGTCAAGAAAGTCGGTGTCAAAGAGATTGTCCGTGTCAGGATTCCATGCGCCATAAAGTTTTTCGGTTTCCGAATTATCAGAAATTTCTTTTCCCAATTCACCGAGCGCGGAATAGAGCGGATTGATGTAGGCCACGAGAAATTCCAGCCGGTCGAAAGTCTCAAAATCATTGTTTTCAAAAAGGTATGCGATCGCTTCCGCAAAATGGCGGTCAATGAGCTGGAGGATCGGATTGTTGGCGTTGCCACAATTTTTGGCGAAAGCCTGCAATGCCTCAAGGGTTTCTTGCGATTCGGAGAGTCCGGCTGCCGAACCCGGGGTGTCAAAACCGGTAACGCCGAGTGCAAAAACGGTAATCAACTGTCGGCGCATGGCAGTGATGATCTCGCGGTCTGAAATGCTACGGTTTACCAGGTCGCGCATCAATTGTGCGAAATGGGTCTCCAGGCTTTGGGCCACTGTAGAAATCTCCACTTTTTCCAGTTCGGGACTTTCAGAAAAGATAAGTTCGTCCAGAAATTGCAGCCCTTCCGGAGTCAAAACGCTTGAGCGCTGTCCGTCGCGCTTGATGTGCATAAGGGGAGCACCGTTGAGATGGCTTTCGGCGTACTCAGGGTAAAAATGGTTGACGAGAAACTCGATTTTTTTATAGCTGTTTCGGGCAGTTGTTAAAGCTTTCTGCAATTGATCTGCGTCTTTTTGACCCAGCCTGAACGCGTAAGCCGCTTCTTTCAAATCTGTTAGTGATTTGCCGGTTTCATGGGTCAGGGTGCGCACTCGGTCCGCATTCGTCATCGTTTCTGTAAAAGAGGCAAAAAGCACAGGAATGGCGGCAAATAAACCAATGGCAACGAGGGTGTAAACAATTTTTAAACGCATGACAGGGTGAAATTTTTACCGGTAGATTGGGAAACCGAAGTTACCCGTTCTGATGGCGGGGTTTATTAATTCCAATTTATCGTATTGTTAAGTCGGTCGTCACATTTTTGCGAAAGCGTACGAGAAACTTAGGATTGCATAAGCATTTACCGAAAGGCGAGCCATAAAAAAAGGCCGACCCAAAATGGGCCAGCCTCTCATCTTTTAAACTTAAATTGGTTATCGGGTCAACATAAATCGATCAACAACGGTCTCATAGGTCGTTGTCAATCGGTAGATGTAAACACCCGCTGGCAGGTCACTTCCGTCAAACTGGAAGCGGTATTCAGACGCTGCTTGTACGTCTCCGGTGAAAAGCTGGCTCACCATGCGGCCATTCATGTCATACACTTCAAGCGATACACGGTCGGCTTCAGGCACGCTGAAAGTCACCGTAGACGCCCCACTTGTTGGGTTTGGCTGCGACATGATGCTCGGGGCCTGACAGTTGCGGATACGAACTTTGATGATGTTTGAAACAGCATCGCAAGCTGGCAAGGTAGGAGGATTCAGCATTGACACGTCTGTCGCTTGCGCAAAAGAAACGTGTGCTGCGCGGTAGGTTCCCAACGGCAATTCGTTGAGCATGAATGTACCGGTGGTGTTTTCCCTCACGATGGTTGTTCCATTGTTGTTCAACAAAAGGAATCGGGTATCTGCTCCTTGTGCTCCGCTTACGCTGAATTGGATAGAACTACCGCAATTGGTAGTAGGATCAGTCGTGGTAAGCAATCCGCCCACGGTAACCGATGTGTTGATCAAGGTGAAGTTCGACAGGGCAAAACATCCAGTGATGTCGTTGATATTGGTAATGCCAATTAGATCGGAAACTTGATTTACAGCTACAAATACACCGAAATAGTCACCAGCTGGAAAATTGGACATATTAAAATTTCCGTTGTTGTTAAGGTCCATTACGGCTCCGTTGTCTGCATTTACTATGGCATATCGGCCAGCTGCTTCGCTTCCTGATTTGAAAAGTTGTACGAGTGTGTACACGCCTTGTCCAAGACAAATGTCCTGCTCGGTTGTGCCATCGCCAAGTACTACATTCGGAGCAACTACTTCGCATGGTTCGCCGAGGTCTTTCACAAGTGAGAAAACCACTGTTGCAGAAGCGTTGAAGATTACCTCATTACCTGATGCATCAATCTGCGGCGCATTTGATGAACCGGATGGATGCTGAATAGAGAAGAATCCGAAACGGAAGTCGGGGCTGAATGTCAAACCAGTTGGTTCTGATCCAATTGGTGAAGAAAGGAAAAGCTCAACATTCGGGAAAACCTGGCTGTGGTCTGGGCGAACAACCCAAATGTAATTCCGGCCACCATCCTGAAGCACCCAAAGATTTCCTTGTCCGTCGAAGGTAAGGTTATCATTGCCATCAGCCCAAGGCTCAGTTACTGGTCCGCCGGCAGTGTTTACAGTGTAAGACGTACCACCAACGAAAGTTTCGAAATTGTCAACTCCAGTGCCGGTATCTGTGAATCGGTATACGCGGTTTCTTCCTTTCGCAGTGAAGTAGATTTTTCCGTCAATTGGTCCGATTTCACAGTCTTCGACACCATTAAAGTTTGTGCCGCCAAGTGCACCGGCCAGGCTCGCAAGGTTATTTCTATCCGCTTGGGTTTCGTTTGGCACAAGGATCCACTGGCCAGTTGAGCCAGTAGGGTCATTGCCTGCAAGTGGTGCGTCGAGGCTGAGGACGTATACGCTTCCTGAGCTTAGGTTTGCTGGGCTGTCGGCTACGAATTTGTAGACGCATTGCGTTCCACCATCTTCACCATAATATACTGTGATGCTGTCGCTCGCTACCGCGACATTTTCATGGCTCATGCGGCCCATGGCCCATAGTTTGTCTTTTTTGCCATCGCCATCGTAGTCAACAACCGATTTTGTAACAGGGTCGATTTCTACGTTCCAACCGACATCCTGATAACCATCACCGTTTGCGTCGCCGCCATTGGTTGATTCTTCACTGGTTATTACGGTTCCCCACGGAGTGATCCCGCCAGAGCAGTTGCGGGTAGTCGTTACCAGATTTTCATCAAAGAAGTCAACCGGTTGAGAGTTGTCTACTTCCCAAAGTCTGGTTTCGTTATTGTAGCGAATGTCGAGCATCGACACAGCACCCGGAGAGTTTTCGTGATTTACGGAAAGTACACCCATTTCGCTGCTGCCGTTGTTGGCTACATATCCTGTGAAGTCATGGTTGCCAGGTACCGCGCCAGAACCGTCTGTGTACTGCTCGCCTTGTTTGAATATCATTTGGAAGCGGTGCTCAACAGGAAGGATCATATTTGAAGTTTCGCTTGTCGGACTGATTGAAGTGAAACAACCAATGTTTGGAGCATCACAGCTTGCAGAAGGATTTACTGCAGGAAGTTCCTTAACAGACATGTCGAAGATCAAATCTGAGCTAAAACCATCGCGGTTGTGAAGTTCCACTGCTATTTGGTTTACGCCATCTACAAAAGCCGATTTGTTGATCACGAAAGGATTGAAAGTGGTTTCGTCACCACCTGATATGATGGTAGAAGAGAATGTAAGATAGTTGATGTTTCCTTCAGGCATATTGCTGCGGATCACTTCTACACCATTCAGATATACGACTGCACCATCATCTCTGCGCAATCCGAATACCACTTCTTCCGGAAGGCTGGCCAAATCGATATCAATGGCACGTCGGAAATAAGTGGTGATGTACTTGTTATTGGCATCCGGGCCAAAAGAAAGCGTCGTGTTCACAGGATCGCCATAACCAAGCGCAGCTGGTCCGTACTTCCATGTGTAGTCATTGAAATCTACTGAAGTCCAGTCTGTAACACCAAGGTCAGCACCGTTGTCGAGATAGCTCCACTCAGAATTTTGATTCAAGGGGAAACTTGCATTTGCCAAAGGAACAGCGGTAAACTCAACGCTCATATCAAATCCCATATCTGAGCTTCCTGCATCTGATTGGTGCACTTCCACAGCGATCACATTCAGGCCTTCCTGAAGTAGATTGGCAGTGTTTTTTGCAAAAAAGCTTATCTCAGCGCTTCCGCCAACGGCCGAAGAAGCAAAAGTGGAATAAGAAATATCACCTTCGGGCATGTTCATTCGAAAAGCTTCCACGCCATTCACATATACCACAGCGCCATCGTCGCGTCGCACATTGAAGAGCAGGGAGTCGATGCCCGCTACATCATTCGCATCGAAGATGTGACGGAAATAATATGTCGGGTACTTGTTAGAAGCATCTCCACCAAAGCTGAGCACAGTGGCTTCGTTGCCGTCGCCATAACCCAATTTGGCGTTGCCAAATGCCCAGGCAGAATCGGCTGCATAATCGATTGCCGTCCAGTCCTCGCCGCCAAGGTCCATGCCTTGGTCGTTGTATTTCCATACCGAACCGGCTGCAATTGGGAAAGTTCCGTTGAAGAAAATGTTGGGCAAAGTATAGGTCACGATCAAGCGGGCAGAAGAGGTGGAGCCTCCGTTGTTGTTCGTTTTGAAAACGCGTTTTATACCAGCGTTTCCGGTATATCCAGGTACGTTGCGGTTTACCGGATCGATCATAATGAGCGCAATCGGATTTCCTGATTCCCAGTCCGGGTTGTTTACAGAATGTGCTACCAACTGAGCGATATCAATAGATCGTTGATCGGCAGTCTGATCATTCACAGCGGCAAAAGGTGCGGGGTTCCAAACCAGGGTATCTCCGTAAAATACCGGTCTGTTGAATATATCAAAAGGAATGGCGGAAAATGTAGCCGGGCTGGCTGCATCCTGCACACCTATCAATACATTCACAACTCCTGTTGTGTGTACTTCGTCTACAATAACCTGTAAATAAGCACTCTCAATCGTTGATCCAGCCGGAATATCGACTTGTGAAAAACGCAGTCCGATGAGCTGGTCGCTCGATCCATCCTGAGTCATTTCCACGTCGGAGCTGGAAAGGTCCATACCACCGGAGATCAGACCCTGCTCGGCATCGTCTGATCCACTGGTAATTAAAAATTCGCTCGTAAGCGTAATTTGGGCAAAATTTGTTCCGCTGATCCCTAATAGTAAAAGGAGCAAAACCAATTGGTTCATTTTTTTCATGAAATATGGGTTTAAGATTCCCCACAAAATTGCCCCTCAAGAATTGGAAAAAGGCAATTTAGAAATTAACGCTATGTTACGATTCGTTAGGTCAGAATTATGACTCAGATATTTATTAATCAATGCATTAACCACTATCCA
>JBBSDD010000122.1:0-7245 GCA_038249755.1 Flavobacteriales bacterium
AAAAAATCCATCAGCAGCGAATGGCCCGATCGCAAATATCCCTGCGGCTTTTGCTTCGTTTATCGCGGGAATGATCGTATCTTTTTCTTGAGAGCCCAACAGTCCATCATCACCGGCATGCGGATTGAGTCCCAAAACGGCTATTCTGGGTTTTTCAATAGAAAAATCTGTTTTTAATGATCTGCTGATCGCCTGAATTTTTCGCAATACCGCATCTCTGGTGATATGTTTACTCACATCTTCCAGAGCCATATGTCCGGTAACAACACCCACGCGCAAAACATCGCTACACATCAGCATCAAGGCCTCGTCTACATTGCTGTATTTGGCGAGATACTCTGTATGCCCAGGAAAGGCAAAGTCCTTGCTCTGAATATTTTTCTTATTGATCGGAGCAGTAACAAGCACATCTATTTTGTTAGCAGCCAAGTCCTTTACAGCCAGTTCGAGCGACATATATGCCAGTCTTCCCGCCTGTTCGGAGACGATACCAGGCTCGATTTTCAACTCATCCTTCGTCAGCGAAATCAAATTGGCCTTTTTGTATATGGCCTCATCCGCATCTTTGATTCCCTGAAAGGAAACCTCATCGAGATTCAGCCCTTTTTTGTAAAAATTCATGACCCGCGACGAACCATAAACGATGGGCGTCATTGACTGCATCATCCTGTTATCTGACAGAACTTTTAGGATAATTTCCGGACCGATACCATTCATATCGCCCAGTGTAATTCCCACTTTTATTTTATCATTTGTCATTCGTGCGCTCTTTAAAGTAATTGTACAACAAATTTACGCCAAAGCCAGTGCCGCCTTTCGGCAAATAGCCATGCGCTGCTGCCAAAAAAGCCGGACCAGCGATGTCGATATGTACCCAGGGAAAATCTGTGAACCGTTCCAGAAATTTTCCCGCTACGATCACGCCAGCCTGCGGAGCAGCTGCGAGATTTTTCACATCGGCAATGTCACTCTCGAGACCTGAAGCGTAGTCATCCCACAAGGGCAAGGATACGAGTCGCTCCCAACTATTGAATCCTGCTTTCAGAAGTTTGTCAATTTCCTTTTCGTCGGCGGTACCCATTATGGCAGCCGCGCAATATCCCAGCGCATTCAGCGCCGAACCCGTGAGGGTGGCCAAATCGATGACCAATTCCGGATTGTACTTTTTGGCGTAAGTCAGGGCATCTGCCAGCACAAGTCGCCCTTCCGCATCCGTATTCATTACTTCCACTGTCGACCCATCGTACATGGTGATTACATCACCGGGTGCGTATGCATCAGGCCCTACTTGATTGTCGGTGGCAGGTATAAGTCCGATAAGGTGAATTGGCAACTTTGCTTCGGCAGCGGCACAAAACAAGCCAACGACAGCTGCCGCCCCCGCCATGTCGCATTTCATGATATCCATGGAATTTGGCGTTGGTTTAAGACTAAGACCTCCGGTGTCGTATACAATTCCTTTTCCTACAAGGACAATTGGTTTCTTGTTTCGGGCCTTTTTTGATTTATATTCAATGACCGTAAAGGTTGGCGGTTTCGTGCTCCCCTTATTTACCGAAAGGAGGCCTCCCATTTTGAGGGCCTGTATTCTGGCTTTGCCCAAAATCTCCGTGTCGAAGCCAAATTTGACGCCAGCCTCTGCAATTCTTTCACTAAATTCTATCGCTGTTAGCACATTGGCTGGTTCATTTACCAAATCTCTGGCCACCATGATCCCTTGCCAGCCGGCCCATATTTCGTGTGCTTCTTGCTTGTTCAGTGATGATTGGGATACGTGGATTTCGTTGAGCGCATATTCAGCCTTTTTGGATTTGTAATTCTCAAACCGATAATTTCTTAACCAGAGGCCTTCAGCAAATGCGGCAACATCTGCTTTACCTTCAGATAGTAATTGAATTCCTTCAAAATTCTGCTCTTTCAAAAAGTTCCAGACCGCTGCACCGGTTTGTCTGTAGTGCTCTGCGCGATTTCCCTTGCCGGGAAATTCAGCCATTTGTATGACCGTATATCCATTAGAAGTGGAGGACACATATTTCTGCCAGGATTGAAGCGAAATTTGTTTCGTGACATCCAACCCTATCAGAGCTGCATCGTCTTTGGATATATCGTTACCAAATACACATACGGGAAATGTTTTGGATATCGATTTATAGAACCGCAAAGGATTGGTCATGACATTGGATTTGAAAGGAAGGTGCGCAAAATTAACTTTTTAATATTGTAATCATCATTCGGGCTTATCACCTCAGAAATGTATAAAGTTGTATGATTATAATGAACTCAGCTTGTTGATGCCATGTCCAAATTCTGTACTTTTAACTTTTCGATAAATTCAGCCTTGAAGCAGTACATTTTTCTTTTTACTTTTTTTCTGATTTTTGGCTCCGCGGCACATGCCACGCACAACCGCGCCGGCGAAATAACCTATCGGCATGTGTCAGGGGTGACATACGAAATTACCATTAGGACTTACACCAAGTCAAACTCTCCTGCTGACAGACCTTGGTTGGGTATTGACTGGGGAGATGGCACACCTCCTGATAGTCTTCAAAGAATCAGTAACGTAATTTTGCCTCCCTCTTCCCGGTTTATCAAAGAGAATCTTTACAGAAAACTACATACGTATCCGGGATCAGGGACATATGAAATCTGTGTAACTGACCCCAACAGGAATGCAGATATTCTGAATATTGTGAACTCGGTATTGGTTCAGTTTTCAATTCAAACTATTCTCCGGATTTCGCCTGCATTCGCAGCAAATAGTTCCCCTACTTTAACCAATCTCCCCCTTCAGGACGCCTGCTTTCAGCAGCCCTGGATATATAATCCCGGTGCATCAGATCTGAATGGCGACAGCCTTTCATACAGTCTGGTATTTCCTCAGGGAGTTGACTGTGCAGAACTTTCCCCGATCATTTACAGTTATCCCGACCGGATACCACAAAATCAGTTTCCAAATCCCGGGAACCAGATATCCATTGATCCTCTGACCGGCACAGTGACCTGGATTTCTCCGCAGCAATTAGGAGAATACAATATTGCTATTTTGATTTCGGAATGGCGCAATGGTATTTTTCTGGGCTCTGTATTGCGTGATATGCAAATCACTGTAGTCCTTTGCGACAATGTCCCACCCGAGATGGATGCGCTACGCGATACGTGTATTGAAGCAGGTCAACAATTAAACATCGGCATCTTTGCTGATGATCCGACAGGCGGGCAATTAAATATTTCTGGTTTTGGTCCCGCGTTTGAAGTAAATAATTCTCCTGCGACAGTCCTTCAATTTGGTGTCAACGCTCCAGTTGAAGCTGATTTTAGTTGGAACACGAACTGTACGCATGTGCGGCTGGCTCCTTACCAAACCAATATACAAACCACCGATGACGGACCTGGTGTATCCCTCGTGGCCATCGAAACCTTTAACATCACCGTTGTGGCCCCCGCGCCGGAATTCCTTGTGGCGACTGCAACGGGAAGCAGCATCGCCCTTACCTGGGAGCCGAGCATCTGCGATCAGGCCGTTGGTTACAAAATATACAGGAGGATCAATCTTTTTGGTTTCATTCCGGACGTCTGCGAAACCGGCGTGCCCGCATACACAGGCTATGTGGAGATTGCCGACATCGAAGGGGTCGACAACAACTCTTTTCTCGATGAAGATGAAGTGATTTTCGGCAGGGTTAACTGCTACATGGTCATCGCCTACTTTGCCGATGGAGCCGAGAGTTATGCCAGCAATGAAGCATGCGCCGAGATCCGGTTTGAAATTCCCATCATCAAGAAAAACAGCGTTGGAATTACGGCTGAAGCTGGCACAGACACCATTTTTTGGCGCAATCCAATCGAGCTCGACCCAGATATTTTTCCAGGGCCTTACGCTTACCAACTCCTACGCAGCGATGGTTATGGAGCCCCCACAGAGCTGGTGCTTGAAACCCCGGAGGTGAATACCCTGGCTGAACTGGTTACTTCATTTGTCTCCAATCCTTTAAACACCGCTGATACCGCTCATTCTTACCGCGTGGTACTTTTCAGCGGCGGAGAAGTGGCTGCCCGATCCAATGTGGCCTCATCGCTTTTCATCAACCTGACTCCCAACGACAACCAAATGGGAATAACCTGGACCGAAAATGTGCCTTGGATCAATTTCCGATACGACATTTACCGTCAGGATGAAGGAGTGGGCGAATTTGAATTCGTCGGAACATCTGATCAGGTAGGATATGTGGATTCGGGTCTTGTCAACAACCGGAATTACTGTTATTACATCGTGAGCCACGGATCGTACTTTGCCATCGAGGAAGCGGATACACTAATCAATTTCTCGCAGCAAACCTGCGCCCAGCCTTTTGACCGGACCCCTCCCTGTCCACCGGTGATCGATCTGGAAGGAAGCTGCGTGGATTACACCATCGACCTGAACTGGACCAATCCCAATCTGGAATGCCCGGAAACAGATGATGTGATGTTGTACAACGTGTATTTCTCGCCCATCGAAGGAGGCGAATTTGAAGTGATCGAGGTGCTCGATGGTGATTGGAATACCGCAATATCATTTGTATTTGAAAATTCCATCGCAGGCTGTTATGCCGTCACAGCACTCGATTCCCTCTCTCTCTGGCCCGATGGGGAGCTGCGGCAGAATGAAAGTGATTTCAGCAACATCATTTGCATCGACAATTGTCCGGAGTATTCCCTGCCCAATGTGATAACACCAAACGGGGATGGGTTAAACGATCTGCTCATGGCTTTCCCCTACCGATCAATACAATCTGTAGAGTTTACCCTTTTTAACCGATGGGGAGGCATTGTATTTGAAACCACCGATCCCGACATTGCCTGGGATGGAACCAATCAGGACACAGGCGAAATCGTGAGTTCGTCCACCTATTTCTACACCTGTAAAGTTTTTACCATTCGCCTTTCGGGAATAGAACCCGTAAACCTTTCGGGGTATATTCAGGTTTTTACGGATAGAAATCCACCCGCTGAGGAGTAGTGTTGAGTATTAAGTATTAGTTATTAGGTATTAAGTATTAAGTATTAGGTATTAAGTATTAAGTGGATACGGCTTGGTACCTTGTACCTTGTACCTTGTACTTTTTTCAAAAAACAGCTTTCGCGATTTCTTTCACAGCAGACGATTTACCCATTGTGTAATAATGCAGACAAGGCACATCGGCGGCAAGTAGTTCTTTGCTCTGCATGATGGCCCAAGCCACGCCAAGATCTTTCACAGCCGCATCGGTTTTACACTTCATCAGCTCATCAGCCAGTTCATCCGGAAAATCGATGTGGAATGTTTTAGGAAGGAAAGCGATGTGATTCAAAGATGTGATCGGCTTTAAACCCGGTATGATAGGAACGGTGATTCCCGCTTTGCGACAGCGGTCCACAAAATCAAAAAACTTTGAATTGTCGAAAAACATCTGGGTGGTGATATACGAGGCCCCTGCATCCACCTTCTGTTTTAAGTAATTGAGATCCGTTTTGTGGCTCATCGCCTCATAGTGCTTTTCAGGATAACCTGCCGTGCCGATAGAAAAATTGGTACACATCTGATCCTGTATCTCTTCATGCAAATATTTACCTGTGTTCATGCATGAGATTTGTTTGATGAGGTCCACAGCATATTTATGACCGAGTTCTTCAGCTACGAATGCGCTTTCAGACTTAATTGGATCGCCCCGTAAAGCAAGCACATTGTCAATACCAAGAAATTGAAGATCGATCAGTGCATTCTCCGTTTCTTCTACCGTAAATCCGCCGCAAATGAGGTGGGGCACCGCGTCGATTTCATATTTATTGATGATGGCAGCACAGATTCCTACTGTTCCGGGTCGTTTGCGGATGCTGATCTTCTTCAGCAGATCGTTCGGATGCTTTTTGTACACATATTCCTCCCGGTGATATGTCACATTGATAAAAGGCGGTTCAAATTCCATGAGGGGGTCAATCCCTTCAAAAATAGCTTCTATGCCTTTTCCCTTGAGGGGGGGAAGAATTTCGAATGAAAAAAGGGTTCTTTTACGTTTTTCCAGGTGATCAGTGACTTTCACGCAATGATATTTAGTTCGCGAATATAAAGCAGAAGCCCGGGAAATAGTTCACGGGCCTGTGCGATTAATTTTATTCCTTGTAATGGGTTCTATTGTTTTTTGACAATGGTAAGGTTACCTGTTTCGACCTTTCCCACATGCGGAATAGTGATTTCGTAAAAATAAGTGCCTGCGGTTAAATCTTCCGGCACCCAACCTTGGGTCGTGGTTTGAAACTGATCGAAGTTTAGCTGATCGAAAACAACATTTCCCCAACGGTTAAAAATGCGCATATGGGTACCTGGGAAATACTGGATGTATTGAATCATAAACGAATCGTTCATCCCATCTCCATTCGGGGTGATGATATTGGGCACAGTGTACGTGCACCAGGTGGCCTCAAAACTATTCGATCCGGTAGCCACATTGCACACCCCAAAATTGTCGAATACCTGGACCGTGAGAGTATACATTTCAAGAGGCACAAAAGTTTCCGGACCAAAAAAGAGTGAATCGTTTTGGTCGACGATGGTGGGTGCGTCCTCTCCAGTTATCGACCATAAATACAGACCCGAATTGTTTCCCGATACTGAAGTGGTTATAATCAGGCTGTCGAGCTCGATACAGAAATCAGGATTAAGAAGCACTTCGACCGTTGGTTGCTCGACAAACGTAAATGTTTGCGAGACACCGTCGTCAGGGCAGCGGGAGTCTGTAAACGTAATTTCATATGGCCCATAGGTACTGGAGTTCACTTCCGTAAAAAGATCTCCGGGATTGGAAAAAGTGATGTTATCAGCTCCAGACCATGTTCCATTTCCTTCCGGGCTCAACTCGGCTTCCGTAAAGGCCTGCAAACCACATACGGTCACGGGATCAAAGGTAAGTTGTATGGCGACCACATCAACGGTGTCAGTTGCCGACCCGCAAACCTCTGTAAGCGTGAGGATATACTGCCCGGTTTGGTCGGCGTTTATGGCGTAATCTTCAGTATTAAAAGTGCTGTTGTTTAAGGTCCAGTTGATAAAGAAATTATCAGAATTATCTTCCTGTGGCCCTGCATCAAACACGATTGACGCGCCGATACAGAGGGTGGTATCCTCAGCGAAAGGTGCGATGACTGGAACAGGTCGGAAATCAATGGTAGCCGTGTCGCGATAGCTGCAGTTGAATTCTAAAATCTCAACATCGTAAAGTCCATAAT
>JBBSDD010000123.1:0-7226 GCA_038249755.1 Flavobacteriales bacterium
ATTAAGTTGAGCTATACTCTGCGAAGCATAATCATGCCCCGGATAAGCATGTTTGATAACAATAATTTCAGGTGAAGATGTTTCCTTTATTGCAATCTCAGCCGAAAGAAATTCAGGCATTGACAACAATAAGAATAAAGAAAATACTTTCGCACTGGTAACAGGTCCAGAGAGCCAACAGACAAGATCCCTGATCCGACTCTTCGATGCCCTTTTCAATTGAGTAGCATTTGTTTTCATAAATTTCTGGTTTGATGAATTTGGTAAAAGGTAAATTTGAAAGAATTTGAAATCTCCGATTCCTCAATCAATTTCTATTTTGATTATGGGAATTTAGAGAATTTAAGAGTAAAAGGAGCAAAGGCGAATCATGGAATAAGGCGTTTCATAGATTTAAGATTTAGATTTAGCATTCAAATGTACAATTATATCGACGAAACAATGTTATCTGTCGATTAAATTTTATTTGCGAACGTGTGTTCGGCTGTGCATATTCGGTACCACAAATTCAATAGATTAATTAAACACTTGTAAATGAAATATATAATTATGATAGGGTCGTTGTCGGTTTCTATTGTATTTAACATTTCAAGTGCGTGAATACATATCCTTTTCGACGAAATCCCGGTAGAATCTCAGCATGAAAAACGATTGGACATGCCCATTTCAGCGGGGAATCCAATCTAAGAAATATGTGTTCTTCGGAATATATCCGGCACGGGACCTCGATGGTGGGACTGCCCTCAGTTAGGAAAACATGAGTTTAAATCTCCCCGAATTTGGGATTTTTATCCTCAAAACTCCACCAATCCGGTTTTTATGGCATACAGCGCAACACCAATGCGTGTTTTAACTTTTAATTTTTCGAAAACAGCATTTCGATATCCATCCACACTGCGGACACTAACATACATTTTGTCTGCGATTTCTTTATACGCCAAGTCCGTACAAGCGTATTTGATGTACGTGGATTCTCTTTCGGTAAGTGTTAAAGGATAACGGCTATTGGATTTTATTTGAGTGACATCTACATTTATCATGTCGTCGATGGTAGATGAAATATAATATTCTGAAGTGCTGACGGCCTCAATGGCGTCCACCAATTCTTCCGGATGCGCGTCTTTCAGAAGATAACCTTTGGCTCCAGCGCGGAACATTTGAATAACGGATAATTCGTTGTGGACATAAGTAACAGCAATGATTTGAATTTTGGGATCAATTTGTATGCACATTTCTGTTGCCTTCCATCCATTCATGGGATTCATGTTGATGTCCATAAGAATGATATCCGGAGAATGATGTCGCACGTATTCCACGATTTCTTCGCCACTTTTTGCCTGAAATACAATTTCGTATCCCATTTTTTCCAGCATTTCAGCCAGAGCGATGCGCATGAGATTGTGGTCATCTGCGATTGCTATGCGGAGTTTACGTATCTCCATTTTTCTGTCTTTTGCTTTTATATTGGTCAGAAAAGTATAGACTGATTTCAACTCAGGGCTATAATTGTTTTGCTACCAATTATCTGGGTCTACTCACCAACAATGATAATCAATTTTTAAGCAGAATCAATATAGAATGTTCAAATCGATGTTTAGGAGTATATTGTCTACGACTAATATGCTTTCAAGCTAATATCAAGACTCCCCGCACTGTGGGTGAGTGCACCCATGGAAATAAAATCAACGCCACATGCGGCGTAATCACGTACATTTTCTGATGTAATTCCTCCACTGGCCTCAGTTTCATATTTACCTCCAATACGTTTGACAGCTTCCCGGAGGTTTTCAAAATTAAAATTATCCAGCATGATCCGATCTATCTGACCTACGCTTAAAATTTGATCGACTTCTAAGAGATTGCGGGCTTCAATTTCCAATTTTACCGCAAGTTTGTTGGCAATTCTATATTCATTTGCCTGTTGAATTGCCGGTTTAATTCCTCCAGCGTAGTCGATGTGATTGTCTTTAATCATCATCATGTCGTATAATCCAAATCTGTGATTTACTCCACCCCCTGTAAAGACAGCGAGTTTTTCTAAAAATCTCAAACCGGGGGTGGTTTTGCGGGTGTCCAAAACATGGCAGGGTAATCCTTCCAACTTCTCGACTACTTTTCGCGTCAGCGTGGCTATGCCACTCATTCTTTGCATGCAATTAAGGGCAAGACGTTCACCTTTCAAGATTGAGCGGGCACTCCCGCTAATGGTCATTGCTACATCGCCGGATTTAACGCGGGATCCGTCTGTTAACAGTGATTTAATCTGGAGTTTCGGATCTATAAAAAGAAAAATTTGTTCTGCGATACTGTTGCCGGAAAGAATACCATCCTCTTTTATGATAATTCTTGCCCGGCCTACGGCGTCAAACGGAATACATGCATTCGATGTGTGATCCCCATCACCAACGTCTTCAGCTATTGCATTTCGGATAAATTCGTCGATTTTCATCAATTTACTGATTATATATGCAAGATTTGTTCAATAAGTGCATTCAAATGAATATCATTCAAACATATCTTTTACTTTTTGAAAGAAGCTTTTCTCGCTGTGATTCGCGTGGGGTTTAAAGTTTTCACTCGGCCGCAAATCTTCTAAGATTTTTCGTTCAGACTTGTCAAGTTGCTGCGGGGTCCAAATGTTTATGTTTATTAACATGTCCCCCTTTCCATATGATTGTACACTGGGTAAACCTTTGCCGCGCAATCTGACCAATTTACCACTTTGGGTTCCAGGTTCTATTGGAATCTTGGCTTTGCCTTCAACAAGGGGCACTTCAGATTCACCGCCCAGGACGGCATCCAGAAAACTGATGTATAAATCATAATGTAGATTTTGACCATTGCGTTTGATGGTTGGATGCTCCACCTCTTCAATGACCACGAGTAAATCGCCTGGTACGCCGCCCATCGGCGCTGCATTTCCTTTGCCACTTACATTGAGTTGCATTCCTTCTTCCACTCCCGCTGGTATATCAATACCGATCACTTCTTCTCTTCTTACGAGACCATTTTCATCGCTGCCAGGAGGTCGTTTATCAATAGTTTGGCCAGCACCATGGCATGCGGGACAAGTCGATGAAGTTTGCATTTGTCCGAGGATGGTGTTTGTAACCCGCATCACGTGACCCGAGCCCCGGCAGGTGGTGCAGGTTTTGTAAGTAGCACCATCTGCTGCAACCAGTTTATTAACTTTTATCTTTTTATGAGCACCATTCAGGATTTCTGAAAGTTCAAGTTTCACCTTAATCCGGAGATTGCTGCCTTTATGGCGTCGCTGACCTCCACCGAATCCACCGCTGCTCGCGAATCCACCACCAAAAGCATTTCCAAATATATCGCCGAATTGGGAGAATATATCATCCATACTCATACCACCTCCAAATCCGCCGGAAGCTGCACCGCGAACGCCGTCATGGCCAAAACGATCGTAACGCTGACGCTTTTCCTGATTGCTCAAAACCTCGTAAGCCTCAGCAGCTTCCTTGAACATCTTTTCCGAATTGCTATCGTTGGGGTTTTTATCCGGATGGTGTTTTAGGGCAAGCTTTCGATATGCTTTTTTTATTTCAGTTGCATCAGCCCCTTTTGGTATACCCAGTACTTCGTAATAATCTCTTTTCGCCATTTTTTGAGCTTACATCATTTTCAGTAAAATGAAGTCTGTTTATTGTCCAACCACCACCTTGGCGTATCGGAGCACTGCTTCATGAAAAAAGTAACCTTTCTCGGCCACATCAACCACTTTGCCTTTTAGATTTTCTTTTGGGGCAGGAATATTGGTAATGGCTTCATGAAAATTGGTGTCGAATGGATTTTCAAATGAATCCATTGGTTTTACTCCCCGCGATTCCAGTACCCGCAACAATTTATGGTGAATGAGTTTAAAACCTTCTTTGATGTTTTCGATGTCGTTATTTTGTTCGTTCGCCAGTATAGCGCGATCAAAATCGTCGACAACGGGCAAGAAATCTTTAAGAATATCCGAACCCGCGTTGCGCAAACCATCAATTTTTTCTTTGGCAGTTCTTCTCCTGAAATTTTCAAATTCCGAATAGAGTCGGAGATATTTGTCATTCAACATGGCATACTTTTCCTGCAATTCCGTCAGGGCATCTTTTTCAGCTGTTGGTTCAGGCTCATCCTGAAGGTCGGGTTCGGGGTTGTTTAAAACATGATCCTTTTCACCCGACGTATAGGCTGATTCCTGCGCATCTGCTGTATCGTGAGAAGTATTTTCGTTTTCTGATTTAATCTGTTCTGTCATTTTTATTCTTTTTCCACGATGCCGTTGTCAAATAACAGGCCAATGCCCGATTAATGTCAATTTGACATTGATCGGCTTCGCAGATTTGGCCGATCATCATTTGAAAGTAGCAATTTATAATACGTCTTCCGGATTGATTTTGTCCACAGCTTTATACTTGGCTTTTTCAATGCTCGTATTTATTTCAAAGCCGATTAATAGAACGATGCTGTTGAAATACAGCCAAAGCATGACTACGAGTACGGTTCCGACAGATCCGTAGAGTTTGTTGTAATTGCCAAAATTATTCACATACCAGGCAAAGAGCAGTGATACAATGATGAGTCCCAATGTGGCAAAGGAAGCACCGGCATTGACAGCGCGCCACTTGCCGGAGTGGCCGGCTCTGTACAACAAGGAAATACCCATTTCAAACAGCACAATAACCAGAATCCATTTGGCAATTTCCAGAAATACCACGATGATGCCACTACCGATAATATTTAGTTCCCTTAAATGAGAAAACAGGGCGCCGCTGAAGGTAATAAGTGCAACCCCAATTACGACAATAATACTTAGAATGACCATTAAGCCGAAGGAAAGACCATATTGAAGTAGGGTGCCTTGCGTTTTTTCGAGGTGATAACTGTGACTGAATCCTTCTAATATTGCAGCAATGGCGTTTGAAGCATAAAAAAGGGCAAGAACAAAAGAGATGCTAATGAGGGTTTGTTGTTTTCGGTTGATCAGATCATCCAGTGTTTGTTCGACCAATTCAAAAGTGCTTACCGGCATTAAACGGGATATGTTGTCGAAGAGATTTTCCTGAAAATTATCAATAGGGATAAATGGAATCAGGGAGAGCAAGACTATCAGCATCGGAGGGAGAGCGAGCAATACGCGAAAAGAGATGGCTGATGCCCTGTTTGTAATCCGGCCATTTTGCAACCCCTGTAGCAAAAAAAGAAATACCTGATGGAGGGTTAGACCCTGAAATCCTGGCAGAACTACCTTTTTAGAAACATAAGTGATCTTACGTAATGGCCTCCATTTCAATATTTTCACTCTCCGTTTGTTCTGGAATGGGCTCATTGAACTATGTGAAGATTGGATACATGCGAAATGTACACAAAATGGAGAAAATGCCAGTCTTATTAAATTTTAAACCGGTATGGTTTGATCACTTCAGTAAAAAAATTACTTAAAACTCGCCACGAGTTCATCAAGGGCAAGGTGTAGATTTTTACCTCTCAAATCTTTTGCCAGAATCGTCCCATCCTTGTCTATAAGAACACTGTGCGGAATGCTCCGCACATTGTAAGCCGCAGCAGGTGCGGAAGCCCATCCAAGCAAATCGCTCACGTGATATTTCCAGGTCAACTGATCCTGAACAATAGCCTCTTCCCATTTGTCCTTGCTTTTATCAAGGCTCACACTATAAATCTCAAAACCTTTGGCATCCTTAAATTTTGCCTTGTTGTATTTGGTGTAAGCACTTACAACATTGGGATTTTCTCTTCGGCAAGGCATACACCACGACGCCCAAAAATCAATGAGAACTATCTTTCCTTTCAAAGAGGATAATTTAATTTCTTTTCCATCAATCCCGGTTGCCACAATATCCGGAGCTGTGTCACCAATTTCGAGACCCACCTTTCCCGATTTCTGAAAAGAGTCGGATAAGTTCATAACAAAATCAGATTCATTTGTAGGGATTGCAAAGGCCAAAGCCCCTGTAACAGCTGCAATGACGAGTAGAGTTTTGAGCATTTTCATAAGTTATTTTTTTACCGATTTGACAAGAAGCATTCCAATTTACAAAATTCGTCTGATATTGGCTCCTATCGCCTGAAGTCGTTGGTCAATGTGTTGATAACCACGGTCTATTTGTTCAATGTTGTGAATGGTACTTTTGCCATCAGCACTTAACGCTGCTATGAGAAGGGAAACGCCCGCTCTGATATCAGGGGAAGTCATAGAAATGCCGCGCAAGGCGACTTGTCGGCCCAAACCAATCACTGTGGCACGATGCGGATCGCAGAGTATAATCTGAGCACCCATGTCAATTAATTTGTCAACAAAGAAAAGTCTGCTCTCAAACATTTTCTGGTGTATTAATACGGAGCCTATGGCTTGTGTAGCTACTACCAAAATGATGCTCAATAAGTCGGGCGTAAATCCCGGCCATGGATGATCACTGATGGTCATAATCGAGCCATCTATATATGTCTCAATTTCATATTTATCCTGCGAGGGAATATAAATATCATCTCCCCGCAATTCCATCTTAATTCCCAATCGGGCAAAAGTTTCGGGAATGATTCCGAGCATGGGGTAATTGACATTTTTGATGGTAATCTCAGATTGGGTCATGGCCGCAAGGCCAATAAAACTGCCTACCTCAATCATATCGGGCAGCACCCTGTGTTTGCAGCCAGTCATGCGCTCAACACCTTCAATGGTCAATCTGTTAGAACCCGCACCAGAAATTCGTCCGCCCATGTTGTTGATCATCGAGCAGAGTTGCTGAATGTATGGTTCGCACGCAGCGTTGTAAATCGTACTTGTGCCTTTGGCCATACTGGCGGCCATAATAATGTTTGCGGTGCCTGTTACCGAAGGTTCGTCGAGGTGAAGGAAGGCTCCGGTAAGTTCACTGGCTTCTACCCGGTAAAAATTTTCTTTCGTCTCGTAGTTAAATTTGGCCCCCAGTTTTTGAAAACCGATAAAGTGTGTATCCAATCGCCTACGGCCAATTTTGTCGCCTCCAGGCTTGGGTATATATCCTTTTCCGAAACGGGCCAGCAAAGGTCCTACGAGCATCACTGATCCTCTCAGACTGCCACCTTTCTTTTTAAAACTTTCACTGTGAAGATGTTCAATGTTGACATCTGAGGCTGTAAAAGCGTAATGTTCTGCCCCGAGTTTCTCCACTTTTACTCCCAGATCGCTCAGGAGGTCAATTAGTTTATTGACATCAATG
>JBBSDD010000124.1:0-7221 GCA_038249755.1 Flavobacteriales bacterium
AACGTGATCATCGAAGGTCTTGAATGTCCTCAATTGGCCATTCTCCAGTGTACTTTCGTAGCCGTTGACGCTTGTGGAAACACTTCTGAGCCTGTGGTAACTGAACTCGTGGTAATCACCGAAAACGGTCCGACAATTACTTCATGTGGTGAGTCTATGACGGTTGATTCTGAAGAAGAGATTACAGTTTCAGAGACCGATGTTATTTTCTCAACTTCATGTGGAGTTGGTGTAGAAGTGAACATAAATGGTCCTGTAATATCTGACAACGGTTGCGAAGGAACCACTTATACATACACTTATATAGTAAGTGACGAATGCGGTCTTACCGCTATTTGCGAGCGTGTATTTACTGTTCCAAACAATTCACCGGAATGTCAAAATATAGAAGAGGGATGTTTTGGTTTTGAGATTATGGAATATGTTCAGGGAACCAATATGAACGGATCTGCAATAGATGCTGACAGAACCAATCCTTTAACTGCTCTTGGAGAGCCTGACCGTGTGAATGCACCGGGAGGATTTGTTTCTCTGGGTTATGGAGGTTCTATCAGTATTCAGTTTGAAGGTGCTGTGGTTGACTTCCTTGGAGATGATATCCTTGTGTGGGAAACATCTTTTGGTGGTGACGATTGTTTAAGTGGCGGTGTGGAAAGTGCTTCCATTGAGTTATCTCAGGATGGTATGACCTGGCTATCTGCTGGAACAGTTTGTCGTGATGGTGCTGTTGATATTGCATCAACCGGATTGGATTACATTGTTGCCATTCGTATAACCAACGATGATATCAGTACAACTACTGATGGATTTGACGTGGATGGTGTTGAGGCGATCAACGGGTGTACTTCGATACCAGAAATTAACACAGGTGAGTGTTATGCGACTGAAGCAGTTGAATACATTCAGGGTACTACCAGCAATGGTGGTGCAATCGCTTTGAATCGCACAGATCCGTCTAAAGCGCTTGGCGAACCGGAACGCACTGACGCATTGGTTTTCACAACCCTTGGATATGGTGGTTCTATTACATTCGCATTTGATGGAAATGTACCAAACGGCGAAGGTGATGATATTGAAGTGGTTGAAACCTCTTTTAATTCACCTGGATGTGAAGCTTACCCAGAGTACGCAGATGTGTATGTATCGCAGAATGGTGTAGCGTTCTTCTTTGTAAAAACCATTTGCAAAGGCGACAATTTTGTAGACATCAGCGATGCAAATCAGGGTTTCGCATACGTGACATATGTAAAAGTCGTGAACAACGATGAACTGACTACCACGCCCGACGCCTATGATGTAGATGGTATTGTTGCAATTTACAACTGTGAAGATGAAAACATCGAAGAGCCAGGCACTGGAATTTCAGGTTTGCCTTACGACACTGTTGAAAGTGTCCTGGGTTCAATGCCAAATCCAACGCAAGGAATGTCGAATGTCAATTTTGTTACCTCAAAAACGACACAGACAATTCTTGAAGTGTACGACATGAGTGGCCGAAATATCGAAACCCTGTTTAATCAGGTTGCATATGCTGGTCAGGAATACCGTATGGATTTCGATGGCTCCAAACTTTCCAATGGAGTTTATATCTATCGATTGACGACAGGAAACGAGGTGATCATAACTAAATTTATGGTCGCACGTTAATTTCATATTCGGGATTACAAAGTTCAAAATCATGAACCCCGGCCCACATGGGTCGGGGTTTTTTAATGGAGAAAATAGAAATAACCACTGATTGCTTACATCTCACATCAAAATCCAAAAATTCAACCATTCGTAAAATAAAATAAATTTTTACACTTGCTTTTGTCAATAACTTAAGTTAAGTTTGGCTTGCTCAAAAAGTCTAACCAACTTTTGCAAATAGCACCTGATTAACGAGTCATTCGATTTCAGCTACTGCTGATGCTTACATCAAAAGCAGTTCAAATTTTAAAAAGCGTCTCTTTAGACGCTTTTTTTATTTTAGTTTGACAGGTATCACTGCGGATAACCTTGGAAAGAATGTTAAAACCCCAAAACCAACCTTCCTGTATTTATAAATAATGAGATACTTTATAAATCCATTAGATTTGTCTCTAAATTCTGGAAATACGCATGCTGGAAGTAAATAACATCACCAAATCGTATGCAAATCATATCGCATTAAAAGATGTGAGCATCAAGGTGCCTAAAGGAAGCGTTTTTGGTTTGTTGGGGCCAAATGGAGCGGGAAAAACTTCGCTGATTCGAATCATCAACCAGATCACAGGACCCGATCAGGGTGAAATTTTTTTTGGTGGTGAAAAACTTCACCCAAACCATATTTCTGAAATAGGTTATCTACCAGAAGAAAGAGGTCTTTACAAGAAAATGAAAGTTGGAGAGCAGTCTCTTTATTTGGCCAGGCTCAAGGGCCTTTCAAAAAAAGAAGCTGCGGACCGATTGAAATTTTGGTTCGACCGATTTGAAATCAATGGCTGGTGGGACAAGAAAGTAGAAGAACTTTCAAAAGGTATGGCCCAAAAAGTTCAATTTATAACCACCGTTCTACACGGCCCAAAATTTATCATTCTCGATGAGCCCTTTAGCGGATTCGATCCTATCAATGCGAATCTGATTCGCAATGAAATACTCCGGCTTCGCGATGAAGGCGCTACAATCATGCTCTCCACCCACAATATGGGTTCGGTGGAAGAAATTTGCAGTCACATAGCCTTAATCAATAACGCAACGAAAGTACTGGAAGGCTCTGTGGAAGACGTGAGGAATCGCTACAGAGATGATATTTATGAAATTAGTTTTAAAGGAGATATGCTTTCCTTCACAAATGCACTCTGGGCCAATTTCGAGTTGTTAAGTCACAAACAAGATGGCTCACTGAGAACCGCCCAAATTAAGCTTTTGAATGGCGCCATCGTCAACGATTTATTAAAATCACTCATACCAGTGGTTCAGGTGCATGCCATCAACGAAGTAATTCCCAGTATGAACGATATATTTATTAAAGTGGTACAACAAAATCCTGACCGAGATGAGTAAAACTGGTCTGATCATCGAAAGAGAATATTTGAGTCGAATCCGGAAAAAGTCCTTTATTATCATGACTTTTCTGGGTCCTATTTTGGCAGCGGGATTAATGAGCCTGGGAATTTATCTCGGTTTGAGTGATTCCAGTGCGCATCAAATTTTGGTTGTTGACCTCACCGCTCCTATAAGCGAGGATAGCCTTGCCAATTCAACGCCCTTGTTTTGGAACAAATTAAAGTCAGCACAGCAAATCAATTTCAGTTACACCCCTGAAGGTCTGACAAATACTGAATTTGATTCGAGCCAATATAGTTTGATGGTTGTGTTAAGAAATGACATACTAACTCATCCTCAGGCAGAATTGGTATTTCGGAAGTTGCCCAGCATGAAGGTGAGAAGTTATATCGAAGACCAAATTGAAAATGTACTTGAGGACGAGAAGTTAAAGTTGAACCAAATTGACAAACGAACATATGACAGCATACGCACCAAAGTAGATATCATACAGGTAAATGCATCTGATGGCAAAACTTCTTTCAAGCAGGAACAGGCCGTAGTGGGATTCGTTTTTGCCATCCTTATCTATCTTTTCATATTCCTTTACGGTGTTCAGGTCATGCGCGGAGTCATGGAGGAAAAAAGCAGCAGGATCATTGAAGTGATTATTTCATCTGTCAAGCCTTTTCAGCTCATGATGGGAAAGATTATTGGTGTGGCTTTGGTCGGGCTTACCCAATTCCTCTTATGGATCATTTTAACTGCCATTTTGTTCTCTGTTGCCATTGGGTTTTTAGCACCCGAACTTTCAGATGCTGGAAGCATGGCTGAACAAATACAAATGACTGAATCTGTAGCCGCCGAAGCAACTTCAGAACCAGTCAATCAGGCTGCATTAACAGAAATGATGGAACTAATTCTCTTTCGCATCAACTGGCCTTTGATGATCGGTATGTTTCTTTTCTATTTTCTTGGTGGTTATCTTCTATTCGCCTCCCTGTTTGCAGCCATTGGCGCCGCAGTTGACAACGAAACCGATACCCAACAATTCATGTTGCCGATTACCATTCCATTGATATTTGGATTTATTGTCTCTGAATTTGCCTTGAGCAATCCAGAAGGAGCGAGTGTGTTTTGGTTTTCCCTCTTTCCACTTACCTCACCCATCGTGATGATGGTGCGGATTGCCATGGGTTTTGACAGTGGTACCGTGTGGCAGCTTTTTCTCTCTATGGGCTTGCTCATAGCAGGATTTCTGGGTGCAGTCTGGCTTGCGGGTAAGGTATACCGTGTTGGAATATTGATGTACGGTAAAAAGACCACGTACAAAGAATTATGGAAGTGGATCAGGTTCAGTTCATAAATTAATGAAGGTTTATCACACCTGATAGTGGGGCTCCTCTTTCTTTTTTGTCAATATGATTTTGCCGGAAGTCCTGATAACTGTCAATTCGATTATCTTTATCGCTCTCAATAAGAATTGACCAATTTGAAAGTAGGAATTATAGATCTTGGCTCGAATACCTTCAACCTCCTGATAGCCGAGATAGATCCCCATGGAGGATATAAGCCTGTTTACAGATCAAAGGTGGCTGTAAAATTGGGTGAAGGAAGTTTTGAAAAAAACTACATCACAGAGGAAGCCATGCAACGTGCAATGGTAGCACTGGATGCACAAATTATGGCGATCAAAAATCAATATTGCGATCGCATTCTTGCATTTGCTACAAGCGCAGTAAGAAGTGCATCCAATGGAAATATTTTCGTGCAGAAAGTAAAGGAACAATTTGGTGTAACCATACACGTGATAGATGGAGACATGGAAGCCAGCATGATCTATAAAGGTGTGCAACTTTCCGGGGCCCTAACAGGGGAGAAAAGTCTGATCATGGATATCGGAGGAGGCAGCACCGAATTCATCATTGCAAATGATGAAGAAATCATCTGGAAGCAAAGTTATGAACTAGGAGTTTCTCGTTTGTTGGAGAAATTCAAACCATCGAATCCCATTTCATCGGATGAAATTGAAAAGATTGAAACCTACCTGCAAGAACAGGTGTCAGACTTATTTGCGGTGGTAAAAAAAGAGGGTGTGCACCAGTTGATAGGTTCTTCAGGCTCGTTTGACACCTTCAGCGATGTGATCAGATCAAAAGACGGCACATTTGAATCAACCCTTGAAAAAAGCACGTTGCCTTTTGATTTTCACTCCTTGCAAACCACGCTCAATACACTTATCCATTCCACATTTGCCGAAAGGGAAATGATGCCTGGAATGATAGCCATGCGCATCCGCATGATTGTTTTATCCGCACTTTTCACCGACCTGGTGCTTCAAAAAATGCCTATTAGAACCGCTATCTTATCGCGATATTCGCTGAAAGAAGGCGTGCTTTTCGACGTTTTGAAAGGAAATATATAAATATGGCCAGAATACTAATCGTCGACGACGAGCGCAGCATCAGAAATACCCTCAAGGAAATCCTCGAATTCGAAAAATTCACCGTCGACACTGCTGAAGACGGGCCTTCCGGCCTCAAAAAAATTACCGAAAACAATTACGATGTGGTCCTGTGCGACATCAAAATGCCCGTGATGGATGGCATGGAGGTGCTTCAAAAAGTAAGGGAAGCAGGTGTAGACACGCCCATTGTCATGATTTCCGGTCACGGAAATATCGAAACAGCGGTGGAAGCCATAAAAATGGGCGCTTACGATTTTGTGGAAAAACCGCTTGACCTCAACCGCACTTTGGTCACTCTCCGCAATGCCCTTGATCGATCTTCGCTCGCGGCGGAAACGAAAACCCTTCGCAAAAAAATTGACTTGATCAAAGGATCGAACATCGTGGGAGAATCTGAACCCATCAGAGCCATCAAGGAAATGATCAGCAAGGTGGCGCCCAGTGATGCACGCGTGCTGATTACGGGGCCGAATGGCTCTGGAAAAGAATTAGTCGCCAGGCAATTACACGAACAAAGCAGCCGGGCGAAAGCACCTTTTGTAGAGGTAAATTGCGCAGCCATTCCATCGGAACTCATTGAAAGTGAGCTTTTCGGGCACGAAAAAGGAGCCTTTACATCTGCCATCAAACAGCGGCTTGGAAAATTTGAACAGGCCGATGGAGGCACGCTTTTTCTGGACGAAATTGGCGATATGAGCGCCTCTGCACAGGCGAAGGTGTTGCGGGCCCTTCAGGAAAATAAGATCAATCGGGTAGGTGGCGATAAAGATATCAAGGTCAATGTGCGCATCGTGGCGGCCACGAACAAAGATTTGCGCAAAGAAATTGAAGAAAACAATTTTCGGGAAGACCTATACCACCGCTTGAGCGTGATCCTCATTCAGGTTCCTTCTCTGAATGACCGACAGGTTGATATCCCCATTCTGGCCGATCATTTCCTCCAGGTGATTTGTCAGGAACAAGGCATTGCACCAAAACGACTTACCAAAGATGCTTACGATGCACTAAAATCTGTGAACTGGACCGGCAATATCCGGGAATTGCGAAATGTAATTGAAAGACTAATCATCCTTTGCGAGGCGGAAATCACTGGAAAGGATGTAAAGATGTATGCCAATCCAGGTGTCTGACGGTCAATAAACGATTAAGGAATTGGTTTTAAAACCTCTCCCTGAGAACAAAAATTCGACCCGTAAAATCGACTTTACTTCTGTTCGGACTTCTTAACAGCTGGTACAGCATTGGTTTTAGCAACTGATTTGCTTGCTCCGGCAGCGATCACCTGAGATTTTTCAGCAGTTCCAGCATCGGGAGCAACATTGGTAGTTGCCGTTTGCGGCTGTTCACCTGGAGTAGCAGCATTGGCTTCAGCTTTGTTATCACAGCTTTTCTTCCCTGATTCGGCCATCGCAGCACAGCAGGATTTTGCCTGGGTTTTCGCGGCAGGATTGGCAGCTTCCACTTTGGGAGCAGGTGTGGTTTCCTTTTCGGAAGTCTGTGCTTGGCTAAAACCGGCAAATGCAAAAAGAAACAGCGAGGAGAAGATGATTTTTTTCATGATTTCGAATATGAATCAAATCTAGTTGAATTTTTTTCGGAAATCAATACAATTTCGTTTGAAGAATCTTTTTCGGGATTCTCAAACTATAAACAGTTGTTTACTTATTCAATAACAGAGACTCGATCGGATTTCCAGTCGATCCACTCGGAAGCGGAAGATTCAACATCATGGATATGGTGGGTGCGAT
>JBBSDD010000125.1:0-7174 GCA_038249755.1 Flavobacteriales bacterium
TTCAATTCGGTTATAGAGAATATACCGTTCTGAAGGAGATAGAAGAGGTGAATACGCACGTTCAAACAGTGAATCGACCATTCTGTTTGAATAGTGTGTTGTATTCGGTCCTTTCGGCGAAAAATTTTTCGAAGCAAAAAGAGCTAAGAAATTTTCGGGGTCAGGATAGTCGGCAATCCAACCATCCCGCCAGAAGTTTACATGCCCCATTTCTATTTGATCATAGTGTTTGTCTCGGGGTAATACTGATAACTCCACGGTAAGTCCCAGATTCTCTGTCAACATTTCCTGGACAGCGGCGGCTACCTCAATAGCTGTTTGATTGCCATCATTTAACTGAATCGTAATTACGGGAAATCCATCGCCACCTTCATAGCCCGCCTCGGAGAGTAGTTTTCTTGCCAGCTCAGGTTTAAATGTAAAACCTTCCTTTTCAATCTTGTCAAAACCCGGCATGGAGGGCGGGACGAATCCCTTTGTGGCAGGCACACCATAACCGAGCAATACCTCATTGACCAAAAATTCACGGTCGATTGCGAAATTGATGGCTTTGCGCACCTTTTCATCTCCAAAAAGATCGCTGCGGTGTTGAAATCCGTAATATTCCACGCGCAAGCCTTGTTGCGTAATTATTCTAAATGGTGAATTCTCCGGATCCGATTTGATTCTTTCCTCAAGCCCTGCAATATTTTCGAAAGGAACCCTTAATATGAGGTCCAGATTTCCACCGAGGAATTCACTTAATTGCTGACGATCACTTGGAATAAAATTGCATCTCACAGCATCGAGATAAGGCAGTGAATTTCCAAGATCATCCTCTTGCCAATACGCAGGATTGCGTTCAAAAATCATCACCTCATTCATCTTCACTGTGCGCGCTTTGAATGGCCCCGTGCCTATACACCAGTTATTTATTTCTTCACCGTACTTGTATATTTCAGCCGGAAAAATCCAGCAACAAGGATGTGTAAGGATTGTAATAAACGTTGGCGCAGGATATTCCAGCTCAATTTCGACGACAAAATCTGATATTTCGCGCACACCAAACAGGCCGTTATTCCCTTCCGGATTCGTTTGTACCGACTCATAGTGTACCCGTCCGCCTTTAATAATGTCGATTACAAAAGCATACATTTGATTGTAGGGAGAAGGTTCGCACAGTTTTTCGAAACACTTCACTACGTCCATAGCTTTCATCTGACGGCCCTTACCATTCTCAAAAATTTTATCATCGTGAAAAAACACATCCTCTCTGAGGTGAAAGGTATATAGCTTCCCATCTGCGCTCACTTCAAATCTCTCAGCAAGCGCTGGAGAAATAGCTTGGGTTTCTTTATCTATTTGTACAAGCCCTTCGTATACCTGGTTCATTAAACTATGCGCGGAAGCATCCACCATGTTATGAGGAAAAATACTTCGAATCTCATCAGATATGTTCATTCGCAATAGTCCTCCATAAATCGCATCACCCTTGATGGGCCGTCGCATACGATCTGATGATTCGGATTCAGAAGAATTGCACGAAAACAGGATCGGTAAGAGAATGAAAATAAAGAGAATTGTAAATTTGCTTTTGAGCATATTGCCAAAGATATTAATCGGGTAAGTAAAGCTCCAGTAAAACCGGACAATGATCACTATGAACGGCATCCGATAATATGTTTGCCTTTGTCATATTACTTGCCAAATCAGCAGACACCATTTGATAATCAATGCGCCATCCCAAGTTTTTTAAACGGGCATTAAAGCGATAAGTCCACCACGTATAATTGCCCCCTTCCTCATGGAAATGGCGATACGAATCTACAAATCCCAATTCTAAAAAACTTGAAATCCATTCCCGTTCTTCAGGCAAAAAACCACTGGAATTTTTGTTGGAAACGGGGTTGTGTATATCAATAGGCTTATGGCAGATGTTGTAATCTCCTGAAATGACCAACTTCTTCCTGGTTTTCATTAGATTGTGGATGTAAATATAGAAATCCTTTAGAAATTCGAATTTGAATTCCTGTCGCAGATCCCCACTGCTTCCTGATGGGAAGTATGTATTTAATATGGATATGTCACCTATATCAATCCGCAAAATCCGACCTTCGAGGTCGTACTTCCCGATTTCGCAGCCGGAAATGATGTTGTCCGGTTTTAATTTTGAAAAAATAGCAACCCCGGAATAACCATTTTTTTGCGCACTATGAAAGTACCCATGATATCCCATTTTTGTAAAATCATCTAAATCAATTTGATGTGGCTGAGCTTTTGTTTCCTGAATCAAAAAGATATCGGGATTCTCCACCATAAGCCATTCGATCAGACCCCGGCGCATAGCAGATCTGATTCCATTAACATTGTAAGAGATAATTTTAAGCTTCAAATTGCGTATTGTTTAAACGGAGGAAATCTAATCGCGGTCGATATTTGCACGGTTTCAAATGTAAGGGAATATCTATTACCCGGCTTGTGAATTATCACAGGATCGGACTCTGTGCGCTTTATATCGTGCTTCTCATCTCGATTTGCACGGAGAACTTGAATGCGCAAGACATTACCTCTTTGCGGATTAAAACGCTCTTGATTGTTTCTGACACCACAGTGATTGATTCTGTAAGTATCAATGTATTTGATGCCAAAATCCGAATGAATAATGCGCTCGTCGACACGTCAAATTATCGCATAGATGGCATCCATTCTCAACTCATCTGGAAAGGTCCATTGCCCGCAGATTCAATCGAAATAGTTTATCGGCGATTTCCAATGTTGTTTGATCAGGTTTTCGGGCGACGCTCTATAGACCTCATTCAGCCGGAAGATGCCTATTTGGAAAATCCATACACTTATCGGCCAATGAAAAATGAACAATCTGTTTTTGGAAGCACAGATCTCAATAAAACAGGTAGTATATCCCGCGGAGTGGGTTTTGGAAACAACCAGGACCTGACTGTAAACAGCACCCTTAGTCTGCAACTGAACGGTAAACTCAATGACAAAATAAGCATTCTCGCTTCTGTAACCGATGACAATATTCCGATACAGCCGGATGGGAGTACGGCTCAACTTCAGGAATTTGATCGGGTATTTATCCAACTCTACGACGACAAATCGAAACTTACCGCCGGAGATTTTTTTATCTCGCGTCCGTTGGGATATTTTACAAACTACTACAAACGTGCCCAGGGAATCAGCTTCGCTACGAATACACCACTCAAACCAGGCTCAGAAAAAAACTTCTTTACAGAAACGAGCGCAGCTTTGTCGCGGGGGAAATTCGCCCGAAATATTATCATCGGGCAGGAAGGCAATCAGGGACCATACCGCCTTCGCGGAAATGAAAATGAAACTTTCATCATTATTCTGGCAGGTACCGAGAGGGTTTTCATTGACGGAATGGAAATGAAGCGCGGCCAGGAAAACGACTACATCATCGATTACAATACGTCAGAAATAACATTTACAGCCAGAAGACTCATTAATAAGGACAAAAGGCTCGCCGTAGAATTTCAATATTCAGATGCCAACTACTCCCGCAGCATGATACAGACAAGCACTGGGATTGCAACCAAAAAGTACAAAGCTTATGTCAACCTTTTTTCTGAACAGGATGCCCGAAACCAACCACTTCAGCAGGATCTCACGGACCGCGACAGACAGATACTCGCCGATGTCGGTGACAATGTATTCGAAGCCATAGCTCCGAGTGCAACGGAAATCGATGCTTTTAACAACGATCAGGTACTCTATACCCTTGTCGATACATTGGGTTTTGACAGCGTTTATGTGCGGGTCACGGCAGAAGGGCCGCGCGTTTATCAGGTCAGTTTCAGTGAGGTTGGGACGGGAAACGGCGACTACATTCAGGAGGGCTTCGATGCCACAGGGCGAATATTCAAGTGGGTCGCACCTGAATTTGTGGATGGCATCCTGATCAGACAAGGCGGTTTCGCGCCAATTCGAAGGCTTGTAGCACCTAGGAAAAATCAGATGCTCATGGCCGGAATCGATTATCGGGTCTCGGAAAACACCACCGCTCAAATGGAAGCTGGTTTTAGCAACAGCGATCAAAATACATTTTCTGAAAGGGACAATGCAGACAACTACAGCCATGGACTTTTCACGAAAGTGCAACACGCCCAACCCCTCAGCAAAGATCCCAAAGCTTTTAAACTGGTAGGAGATGTAATCTTCGAATCCATAGGAAATAATTTCCAACCCATTGAGCCATATCGATCAGTGGAATTTAACAGGGATTGGAACCTCACTCCTACGCTGCTAACGCGGTACCAAAACATTGTCACCACAGGTGTTGCATTGCAAAAACCGGATGTGCTCAATATTGCTTACAACTACAATCATTTTGATGCGGGCGGAGATTACACCGGAAGAAAAAATGTACTGAATGCCACTGCAAATCATGCAGGCTTCGATCTCCGGTTTAACGGAAGTCTGCTACAAACGGAGGGGGCTGAAGAATCAGAATTCACGAGACACCGGGCCAGGTTGGAGAAGGCATTGTGGATCACCAAAATCGGATTTGAAGATGAAAGAGAGGATAACCGACGCTATCTCGCAGGAGGCGACTCCCTATCTTCCGCAGCCTATAAGTTTTATGATTGGCAATTTTATCTCGCCAACCTCGATACAAGCAAAGTGGGTTACAAGGTTTTTTACAGGGAGCGAACAGATTATTCCACATTTTTCAATGAACTTGGAGAAAGTACCCATGCCACGCATTATGGTGTGGATTTGGCACTGGAGAAGAATCCCAAAAATCAATTTAAAGCAACGATCTCAAACAGAACCCTTCGAATCACCAACCCTGAAATAACTGTTCAGGAACCCGAGCAGACCTTGCTTGCCAGACTGGAACACAACCTCCGGCTCGCCAAGAATACCATTACCGCAACGACATACTATGAACTGGGATCCGGACTGGAACGGCGTCAGGAATTTTTGTATGTTTTCGACCCAACCGGACAGGGTCCATATACCTGGATCGACTACAATGACAACGACATAAAAGAATTGAACGAATTTGAACTCGCCCGGCCAGAAGATGGTCAGCGGTATATCAGGGTATTCACCCCCACCGACAATTACGTGCGCGCCTACAGCAATCAATATTCCCAAACGCTTAATATCAGTCCCGCAGGAATATGGATGACCAAAGATGATTTTCGAAAAGTGCTCGCGCGCTTCAGCAATCAAACCGCTTTTCGCATTCAGCGGAAAACGCAGAGAGAAGATGGGGTGGATCGGTTCAACCCGTTCGTATCTTCTATAGGAGACAGTACACTGATATCGCAATCTTCCAGTATCAGAAACACTGTTTTCTTTAATCGCAGCAGCAGCAAATTCGGGACTGATTACACATACAGCAATCAGGCCGGTAAAAACCCGCTCACCACTGGTTTTGAAGAACGCCGCCAACAATCGCACGCCCTTCGAATCCGCTATAATTTTACGTCGGCATATGGCATTTTGCTGGAGCAGGAACTGGGCGAAAGGGAAAGCGCTTCGGATGTTATTGATGGAAGAAATTTTGACATCGCCTATTATACGTTGAAACAAACCTTCTCCTATCAGCCAGGGACCTCATTCCGACTCAGTTTCACCAACTCTTATTCGGAAAAACAGAACAGTGTATCACTTGGTGGTGAAGTCGCGGAACTTATTGACCTCGGTTTAGAAGGGCGTCTGAATAAATTGGAATCGGGATCCTTCTTTGCGCAATTAAATTATATCGCCATAGATTTTAGTGGAGATGTGAACAACAGTCTTGCCTACGAAATGCTCGACGGCCTGCAAAACGGGAATAACGTAACCTGGGCAGCAGGAATAGAACGCACGCTTGGAAAGAATTTACAGCTCAGCCTGAGTTACAATGGACGTAAATCAGATGAGGTGAAATCGATTCACACAGGAAATGTGCAGGTGAGGGCCTTCTTTTAAGACACTATTTCAGATCGAGGTCGGTCTTACCGATCAACGTTCCACTTTCGTACATTTCGATCAGGTATTTTCCTGTCGGCAAAGGGTCGAGGATGGAATAAAAAATGCAAAGATCCATCTCCTCTTTGTTATAATCAATCACGCGCTTGATGCTATATTTCCCACTTACGCCATTGAATTCGAAACGATTGTCACCATCCGTCTCAGAATTAAGAACGACCCCGTCGGGGGAAATGATGCGCAGATAAATATCCTTTTTGCCTTCCTGAGAAATCCGGTTTGGTGCAATCTGCGCACAAGTTCGGATGAGTTCGGTTTTATCCGCTTTGTTGATCTCAACTTGTTTTCCATTGTTTCGAACGCGAAGGCCTACGCTGCTAAGGTTGTTGGCTTGCAAAACGGAGCCCGTTGCCACAATAGTTTCCAGATCCTTTTTAGAACTCTCCAATTGCTGCGCTTTGGTCTTTACCTGGGTAAGCTCCTGCGACAAAAATTGATTGTCCTTTTTCAGATCGATATTCATCGTGTTCAAAGAATCGATTGTGGCGATGTAGCCCTTCATGATACCGCGCAAAGTGGACGCTTCTTTTTTCAACTTTCCAATGATATAGGCGTCGTCTTTGTGTTTCTCAATCTGCTTGAGCATTTCCTTGATTTGTTCCTGCTGTCCAATAATCTCAGCATTCAACTGATCATTCTGTACCGTCATGGTATCGTATTGGATCAGCATATCCTGCAAGTCACTTTTTAATTGCAACTGCTCAACCTCCAAAGTGGAAATCGTTTCCGCCTTTTCAGTAGCTTCCGTGGTTTTGGTGAGATATAAAATTCCCATGATGATACTCAGTGCCGCGAGTAGCACGATAGAAATTATGTATTTTCTGTTGGGAGATGCCGTGGACTCTGCCATATAAAATCAGTCTTTAGATAAAATTAATTTGCGAAATGAGCCCTAAACGATTAACTTTAAAATTGTTAACCCAGATTGAGACCTATGCGCCCGCAAAAGTACAATTTAGATTGGTTCCATGATTTAGGAAATTTGCTGTTTCCGAAAGTTTGTGATGGTTGCGGAACTCCACTGAACAGCCAGGAAGACTTGTTGTGCCTTACCTGTCTTTACCAACTTCCGAGAACAAACTTTCATCTTTACAAAGCAAATCCCATTGCACAAAAGTTTTGGGGTCGCACGCCGATTAACGAAGCGTTTTCTTTTTTATTATTTGAGAAA
>JBBSDD010000126.1:0-7173 GCA_038249755.1 Flavobacteriales bacterium
CGAATCGCACCGTATTTAGCGATGGGACGGCCAAACTGACTTCGCTCGTTGGCATAGCGAATACTGTGTGCCATCGTGTCCTTCATGCCTCCGAGCACCGCGCCAGCCAGTTTAATCCGGCCTATGTTCAGGATATTCAACGCAATCTTGAATCCCATCTCACGCTCATTGAGCATGTTTTCCACAGGGACTTTGCAGTCGTTGAAAAATACCTGACGCGTAGAACTCCCTTTGATCCCCATTTTTTTCTCTTCGGGATTCAGTTCGATTCCGGGCATGTCTTTTTCTACAATAAAAGCGCTGAGGTTTTTATCGTCGTCTATTTTTGCGAAAACAATGAATACGTCGGCGAAACCAGAATTTGTGATCCACATTTTCTGTCCATTGATGAGGTAATGCTTCCCGTCTTCGGTGAGCTTTGCCTTGGTCTTACCTGAATTTGCGTCTGAACCCGCGCTGGGCTCAGTGAGGCAATAGCAGGCTTTCCATTCCCCTGTGGCGAGTTTGGTAACGTATTTTTCCTTTTGCGCTTCATTGCCATAGTAGAGTATTGGCAAAGTACCGATACCCGTATGTGCGCCGTAAGCCACAGAAAAGGAGTGACCTGATCCCAGGGCGTCAGCGGCCAACATGCCTGACTTGAAGTCCAGGCCGAGGCCATTGTATTCTTCCGGAATGCTGACACCCAACAGACCGAGCTCGCCGGCTTTTTCCACAAGGCTTTCCATAAGCCCTTCTTCCATGCTGTCGATTCGGTCCAGATTTGGAATGACTTCGGCGTCGAGAAAATCTTGACAGGTCTGCGCGATCATGCGGTGTTCCTCGCTCCACTCTTCGGGGATGAATATTTCTGAGGGTTCGGTGACGCGGATCAGAAATTCTCCCCCGCGGATTGCTTTTTTGGTTTTTACTTGTTCCATCTCGTATTTTTTTTAGTCTATTAGTTCAATAATTCAAATACCCCGGCGGCACCTTGCCCCGTTCCCACACACATTGTCACCACACCGTATTTGTTCTTTCTACGGCGCATTTCGTTGAATAGTTGGACGCTAAGCTTTGCTCCGGTGCATCCAAGTGGATGACCAAGTGCAATGGCGCCGCCGTTTACATTTACGATATCGGTGTTCAGACCCAATTCGCGGATTACCGCAAGCGATTGTGATGCGAAGGCTTCATTGAGCTCAAACAAGTCGATATCGCTGAGTTTCAATCCGGCTCTTTCCACCGCTTTTGGAACAGCGTAAATCGGTCCGACTCCCATTACACGCGGCTCAAGGGCAGCTACGTGGTAACTTTTGAGTTGGGCGATGGGCGTGAGATTGTGTCTTTTAAGAAATGCTTCAGATACCACCATCACAAAAGCAGCTCCATCAGAAGTCTGCGAGGCGTTTCCGGCGGTGACAGTTCCTTTGACATCGAATACCGGGCGGAGACGTGCCAGAGCTTCCATGCTCGTGTCGCGGCGAGGACCTTCGTCGGTGTCCACTGTGTAAGTTTTCGATTGGCGTTTGTTTTCCTTCAGGAAAATTTCTTCCACCTCGATTGGAACGATATCGTCTTTAAACCGACCCGAGTCGATGGCTGCCACAGCTCTTTTGTTCGATTCCATCGAGAAGGCATCCTGATCTTCGCGGGAAACCTTGTAGTCGTTGGCGACCGCTTCTGCCGTGAGGCCCATACCCCAGTAGTAGTCGGTATTTTCTTTAGCAACCTTCGCGTTGGGTACAAGACGCCAACCCCCGAATGGAATGGGCGACATGGTTTCCACCCCGCCCGCGATGATACAATCCGCCATCCCAGCGTGAATTTTTGCGGAAGCGATGGCGATGGTCTCGAGGCCAGATGAGCAATAACGGTTTACCGTCATTCCCGGCACCTTGTCGGAATTGAAACCCATGAGCGAAATCATCCGTCCAATGTTCAGACCTTGTTCCGCTTCGGGTGTCGCATTGCCGACGATGACGTCGTCCACCTCTTCGGTTTGTATCGAAGGATTTTGTTTCATGATGTGTTTGATCACGTCAGCCGCCAAATCATCGGCGCGCGTGAATCTGAATACGCCGCGAGGAGCTTTGCCAACGGCGGTGCGGTATGCTGAGACTATGTATGCTTTCATTGGTTTTGGTTTTGTACTAAGTACCAGGTATTAGGTACTAAGTAGGGTTATTGTAATATTCATTTGGTTCGCTAACTATATTTTTACTTCTCGATGGATCAAGAACCCAATTTTCCAGTTTGTAAATCATATTGGCAATATGAATTAACTTTTGACCTAATTCGTTTCCTGAATTTTCGGAGATAAGATTGAGTCGTGTAGCTATCTCAATCTGTGTGATTAATTCGGCTGCGGATCCACTTGCAATGCCGAGAAACTGAGCAAACTCTTTTGGATGTTTTCTGCCAGCACCTTCTGCAATATTGCTGGGAATTGAAACGGCTGATCGCTTTATCTGACTGGTCAAATTGAATTTTTCGTCATTTGGAAATGAAGCAGCAAGTTTATAAACTTCCATTACGACGTTCATGGATTCCTGCCAGACTTTCAATTCTTTAAATCGATTCATAACGACTCAATTTTCTTTTGGTTTCAATTTTTGCACAGTCGATAAATCACTGACTTGTAGTATCATGAACTTTGTACTTCACACCTAATACTTGGTACTAATTTCTGAGAATTTTCCCCTTCTGAACCATTGATTGAAGTCGCTCCAATGTTTTTCGCTCGGCGCACAGTTCCAGAAATGCTTTTCGCTCCAAACCGAGCAAGTAATCTTCGCTCACTTCGGTGATTTCGGAGAGGTCGCCGCCGGCGAGGACGTAGCCGAGCTTTTCGCTGATGAGCTGGTCGTGGTCGGAGATGTAATTTCCGGAGCGCATGCTGTTGGCGCCAACGTAGACGATTCCCAAAGCTTCCTTGCCGAGCACTTTAATGTCCTTGCGTTTGATCGGTTTGGAATAACCTTTCTGGTGGAGCAAAAGAGCGGCCTTTTTGGCGTAAGCTACCTGATCATCGCGGTTTACCACCACTTCGTCAATGCCCTGGCGTAGGTAGCCAAGTGAAAAAGCTTCGTAGGCTGAGGTAGAAACCTTGGCCTGGCCGATGGTCAGGAAGCGATTTCGGAAAGTATTGATGCGGATGTCGCCATCTTTCATTTCGTCGGCAGCGCGCAGGGCAAATTCTTTGGTGCCACCACCGCCGGGAATGACCCCAACGCCAAATTCCACGAGACCCATGTAAAGTTCTGCATGTGCAATCACTTTGTCGGCGTGGAGGCAGAGCTCGCATCCGCCACCAAGGGCCATGTTGTGTGGCGCGGCGATCACGGGTATGCTGGAGTAACGCATGCGCATCATGGTATTTTGGAATGACTTCACGGCAAATTCCAGCTCGTCGTATTCTTGTTCCGCGGCCATCATAAAGATCATGCCCACGTTGGCACCGGCGCTAAAATTGTCACCGGTATTTGACACCACGAGACCTTTGTATTCGGCTTCCGCCAAATCGATGGCCTTGTTGAGCCCTTCGAGTACTTCACCACCGATGGTGTTCATCTTGGTGTGGAACTCGATGTTCAGAATGCCATCTCCAAGGTCTTTGATGGTGGTGCCTGAATTTTTCCAGACGATCTGATCGCCACCAATATTGTCGATGAAAACTTGTCCTTCCAGGGTTGGAACAGTCGCGTAATCTTTTGCTTTTTGGTCGTAAAAATATTTCACGCCGCCTTCCACTTTGTAGAAGCTTTTGAATCCGCCGGCGACCATTTCTTTCACCCAGTCGTTTACTTTCACGCCGGCTTTGTCCATGTCGGCGATCGCTTTTTCTACACCGATGGCATCCCATTTTTCGAAAGGGCCCATTTTCCAACCGAAACCAGCCCGGAGAGCTGCGTCGATTTTGTAAAGTTCGTCGGAAATTTCAGGAACGCGGAAAGAGACGTAGCTGAAAAGTCCCTGGAATGATTTGCGGTAAAACTCCCCAGCTTTGTCCTGTCCGCCGTAAAGCATGGGCAGGCGCTTGGTGAGGTTATCAACCGTTTTGGCCATTTCCAGCGTAGGGAAACTCACCTTTTTCTGGGGGACGTATTCCATGGTTTTCAGGTCGAGCGAAAGGATCTCAGCGTTGCCATCTTTGGCTTTTTCCTTTTTGAAAAATCCCTGGCCAGATTTGCTGCCGAGCCATTTGTTGTCGACCATTTTTTGGACGTAGTCTGGAATTTTGAATACATCCCGGCGCTCGTCGTTCGGACAATTGTCTTTGACACCATTTGCCACAAGTACGAGGGTATCGAGCCCCACAACATCTGCTGTGCGAAAGGTGGCCGACTTGGCATGGCCGATTACCGGACCGGTGAGCTTGTCGACTTCTTCGGGCGTGAAGCCCATATCGCTGACGATGTGAAAAAGCTCCATGATGGAGTAAACTCCTACGCGGTTGGCGATAAATGCCGGTGTGTCTTTGCAGAGCACCGTCTCTTTTCCGAGAAATCGGGACCCGTAGTGCATCAGGAATTCGATCACTTTGGGATCCGTATCGGGGCCCGGGATGATTTCAAGCAAGCGAAGGTACCGCGGCGGATTAAAGAAGTGTGTACCACAAAAGTGCTTACGAAAATCTTCGCTGCGGCCTTCGTTCATCATGGCGATGGGGATACCTGAAGTGTTGGAGGTGACGAGGGTTCCGGGTTTGCGGTACTTCTCTACTTTTTCAAAAACCTGTTTTTTTATGTCGAGGCGTTCTACCACCACTTCGATAATCCAATCTGCATCAGCGATTTTGGCCATATCGTCATCGAAGTTTCCCGTGGTCACTCTTTTGGCGAAAGCCTGATCGTAGACGGGAGAAGGATTGCTTTTGAGCGCAAATAACAGGGAGTCGTTTACGATGCGGTTTCGCACCACAGCGGCTTGCATGTCGAGTCCTTTTTTCGCTTCCTGATCGTTGAGTTCGGGGGGTACGATGTCGAGCAGCAGCACTTCCACGCCGATATTGGCAAAATGGAGCGCAATGCGCGAACCCATGACGCCTGAGCCGAGTACTGCTACTTTTTCTATTTTTTTTGTCATTGGTTTTTGGTGTTTAGTTCTTGGTTTTTGGTTTTTAGACTTAATACCTAGTACTTAATACTTAATACTTCATGCCTGATACTATTTCTCTTTCCCATTTGAAGCAGCGAAAATTTCCGTGTTGTCAAGAAGCATATTGATCTTCATAGCCACTTTAAAAAAAGTTTTTAGTTCGTCTTTTGGTATGTTGTCTTGTAGATATTGGTTGAGGTAAATAACCGATTCGCGGGCGGTTTCGCGGTATTTTTCGCCTTCTTCGGTGAGGTACACGCGTACCATGCGGCCGTCAGTAGCATCGGGGGTTTTGGTGATGAGTCCGTTTTCTTCCATTGTTTTCAAAGCGCGGGTGAGGCTGCGCGATTCGATCCCCATCTTGGGTCCAAGGCGGGTAGAAGGCGTGCCTTCCTTGTCGATATTGAGCAGGGTATAACCTACGGACATGGTGCCGCCAAAGCGCGCTGCCTGCAGGTTGTAGATGCGCATGATCTTCATCCACAGCCAGCGAAGGTGAAAGTCTATGGTCTGTTCGGGCTTCATTTATTGCGTTAAATGTACACATATTTGTTATGCATGCATAACATTTAACGGAAAATTTATTCGAATGTTTCTTTAATGAAACAGGAATATGGATTTGCCAAAAGGGTCAGGTCGACAGGAGGAAGTGTATTTTCGCCGCCTGAAGAAATTCAGGGATGGATGTACGGATTTGGTTTTGCCCATCCCAATAGGCACCGGTGGGATTTGGTCTACGTGGATTTGGAGGACGATCGGTAAGGATAAATTTTAATTTTTGATCGGATCATATAAAACGAAATTTTTCCGGAGTTTTATTCTGAATTGGTATACTTTAGAATAAGCGAAACCGCAATCTCCTGCGAGATAAACGGAAGAGGCATCCACGACAAAGTCCATGATGCGGTTGCCGTATTTGGCCACGAGAATCTCACCTATTTCAAGGTAACGCCAGTAGTATTCATAATAGCCTTTTTCACGCCAGATTTCGACGCCGGCTTCATATAAAACGATAAACAGGATGTCGTTCAGCCTGGTTTCCCTGAGTACAAATGTCAAATGACGTGCAGTTATGTCTGGTAACTGAGCCGCATGGCGAAGCTCTAATGCTTCTCTGGCCGCCATTTCAGCGAGCTCTCTATGTGCCTGCATTCGTTCCTTTTTATTTCCCGAACGGGCAAGGTCTGTCAACAATGGAAATTCTATGAAATCCAGACTGTCGTCGGAACATCCTGGACATACGAGGTCGAAGCCCGAGTGACCCACTTCTTCGCCCATGATGGCTGCTGCACCTTTGCCGGTCCAGTTGCATTTTTTGCAGGTGTAATTTGATTTTTGGTATTTAGGGTAGATTCCCATGGATTTGGTTTTTTGGCGTTAAGCCTGATAAACAGACGTTCAACAGATTATAAATAATTTCTTTTAAATTATCAGAGTGGAAATTACATTTTTTAATAACCTTCTCAGATGTATTAAAGGTACTCTTGAACAACGTAATGTATTTACGTGGGAGAATTGGTAAAAATGTTTCAAATGTGGTTTTTGCAAAAAAAGTGGAAGTAATTATTTCTGAATTGGTCATTTCTGAAGACCAGATTTTATTCTTGTGAAAAATTTGACAAAAAAAATCGGGACTGCCCTATGAGGCAGTCCCGATACAAAAAGAAAAAATATTTAGATGTTTACAACACGGGAATCAAGACCCCATCGATGAGATGAACTACGCCATTGGTTCCCTGAATATTGGTTAAAATCACATCGACCAAATTGCCGGCTGTATCCAGGATGGTAACCCCTTCAGCACTTGCAGTGATGGTGAAAGCCTGTCCGGCTACCGTGTTTACCGAACCTGAGGTAATGTCTTCGCTTCTTACCTGTGTGGCGAGCACGTGATATGTGAGTACAGTGGCTAACTGATCGTTGGTCAAGTTCGCTGGCGCCAATGCAAATGCCGCGTTGGTGGGCGCGAAAAGGGTGAAAGTCGCAGCCGTATCAGAGAGGGTGGGCAACAAGCCTGTCAGCAAAACAGCATCAACGAGTTCAGACAAATCTGTCGGATTGTTGATGGCGTGGTCGGTGATGTCTGGAAGCGTC
>JBBSDD010000127.1:0-7124 GCA_038249755.1 Flavobacteriales bacterium
AATTCCACCGCATCCCGGGCTTCAAGTGCGGCGTAGTATTCCAGCAATTGGCTCATCACAATCAGTGGCAAGACCATCGCGAGTCCAAATTGATTAATAAACAACAACATGAGCGTGGCAATGATGGATTTCGTTGTTTCATCTACTGCAAGATTCCATTGCACCACGTCCAGATAAAACCAGGTGAACGGCGAATCCAATAGAAACATCAACAATACAGAAAGCATGAGCATCGAAAGAAAAGTGATATACACGTTGCGCTTTGTGCCTTTTAACAATTGAAACATTCTCGAAAAGGCCGACGGTACAGAAAGATTTTCGGCTGAGGCCACCGCAATGGCCAAAGCCAAATATGGAATCACCAGAATACCAAGTGAAGAAATCACGAGGTTTTGTGATAAAATGGTCACTTCAAAGAGCGCGACCAAAACTGTAATTTTCAACAGGAGCTGCCATCTGGTTCTAAAGTTTTTCGAAATCTGGTCTGTAAAAGCTTTTTTAAAATTGCGCATTGCCATCCAGATAACTACGGAAATCAGGCCGGTGTTCAGAAAAAAGTTCCAGAAGAAGGTGCCATAGCTGTGAAATTGATAAAGATTGTATAGGGAGAATTTCTCGAAGTTGATTGAGAAGACGCCTTCACTTCCGTAAATAAACCAGAAACCGATGCAGTAAACCACGCCCAATCCCACAGCGACCGAAAGGGTGGGCACGAATATTTTTCTAAAAATCGAAAATGTTGCGGTGAAGACTTCGCGGGTTTTGCGCAGCAAACCAAGGTCAACGGGGAGATCGAGCTCTGGGATCAATTGGTCTGCATCGTATGACTCCGGTTTCTCATGGCGAAATTTGGCCCAGGGAAGCCACCAGAAGTACACGCCAATAAAGGCGAAAGACAAGAAAATAAACGAAGCCCGCAAGGCATCTGGCAGATCAGTGATACGCGTAAAAAAACCTTCGATAAAACCGGCAGCGATAAATACGGGGATAAGCCCCAACATAATTTTTATGGCTCTCCGCGCCGCAATCTGGAAAGATTGAATCCGCGGTAGTGACCCCGGATACAGCAGACCCCGGCCGAGCGTAAGTCCTGCCCCGCCTGCAATAACAATGGCCGAAATTTCCAAGGCACCATGCATCCCAATGGTCAGAAAACTTTCCTGAAAAAGGGATCTTTCAAAAAAGTAAAACTGAAAAGTGCCTACCATGATGCCATTGTACAACATAATGACGAGGGTGCCGATACCAAAAAAAGCCCCGAGAACAAAAGTTCGGAAAGCCACCAGGATATTGTTGATCGTGATTCTGAAAAACATATCAAATTCACCGGCCGATTTGTAAACCGCCATGGGGTCGCCATTCTCAATATTTTCATTGGTCATGGCGATGTAATCAGCGCCTAAAATCGAGCGGGCAAAATCTGGGTCGTGGATGCTTGAAAAAATACCGATGGCCAGGGATGCCAGGAAGAAGATCAGCGAAATATTCAATTCCTTTCGCGCCCGAAATAAAGCCAGGGGCAAACTCTCCGTCCAGAAATGCGCAAAACTTTTTACCCGGCTTCCGCTGCGGGAGTAGAGTCCGAGAAAAACTTTTTGAGCCAGATTGTTCAAGTAAACCCGGATGCTTCTGCGGCTGTAATTCGTTCGGGCATAGGACAGATCGTCCGTTATTTGGGTGAACAGATCACTAAGTTCTGAAGGTCCGGCATTCGACTCTCCTGCGAAATGCTGTTCAAAGCGCTGCCATTTTTGCTTATTTTGTTCGACAAATTCCTTTTCGCGCATATCGGTCTTCCGGGAGCGAATAAAGGTATCCAAATTCGATTGATGAGAAAAATAAGCATTCGCACTGCACAGAATATTGTGATCGATTTTCAGCTCGCCACCTTGGGGCAGCGTTCAGGGGCTTTCCTGCTTGATCTGCTTATTATTGCTGCCGGCGTTTCGCTGTTTTCCATATTGTTGGCGTTGATCGATCCGGTTTTGATGTATGCCTCAGCCCTGATTTTCTTTTTCTATACACCTGTGTCGGAAATTTTGATGAATGGACAGACCCTGGGCAAAAAAGCCATGAAAATCAGGGTGGTTGGCATCCATGGAAAAGAGCCTGGCTTGTTCGATTTTTTAATCAGATGGTCGTTCCGAATGGTTGATATTTATTTCAGTATCGGTTCACTCGCTGTGATTTTTATCAGCACCACGGCACGATCGCAGCGGCTGGGAGGGATATTGAGCAATACCATGGTGGTAACCCTTCAACCGGAAATGGATCTTTCCTTGTTCGATATTCTGCGCATAGAAGACAGAAACAATTATGTGCCGGCATATCCCGAAGCCTACCGTTTTTCTGAAGAGGAAATGCTGACCGTAAAGTCGGTGGTAGACCGCTTTCAAAAATACGGCAATCCGGCTCATCGGGCATTGGTGGAGGCGGCTTCCGAAAGATGTGCCCGCGTTTTGGGGCTCACCGAAATTCCACAAAACAAGCCGGCTTTTTTGCGAAAGCTCGTAAAAGATTACGTCGTAATCACCCGAAGTTGATGAATATCGTGCGCAAATATCCGCCCCACGAAACGCGCTCTCGTGCGCGAAAGTGGTGTGATATGCAGGAACGCGCCCACAGTGATGTGAGAAAAAAGCTGAAAACTTGGGGCGTATTTTCTGATGAAACGGAGCAAATCATTGCAGAATTGATCAGCGCCAATTATCTGAATGAAGAGCGTTTTGCAACAGCATTTGCACGTGGAAAATTCCGCATAAAAGGTTGGGGCTGGAATAAAATTCAGCAACAGCTGAAGTTGAAAGGTGTTTCCTCCTACAGCATCCGAAAAGCCCGCGAAGAAATAGATCCGGAAGAATATCTGGACACACTTGAAAATTTGCTGCAAAAAAAATCCCGGACCATTCGCGAAACAGACCCCTGGAAAAAAAAGCAGAAACTCCTGCGTTATGCTTTTGGTCGTGGATATCCCGTTGAAGAAATTAACAAGGCGCTCGACAATCTGGGTTCGACTTAGATTTAACCCTTATTTCTTGTACTTTTGCGGCATGATACACATCGAGCATGTTAATGACATTGCCGGGCGCCTGGAAGCGTTAAGGGGGTATCTTTGACATACCCGGCAAATTAATTGAAATAGCAGAGGACGAGAAACATACACTCGATCCGGGCTTTTGGGATAACCCCAAAAAAGCTGAAATTGTCGTAAAACAAATCCGAAATAAAAAGATCTGGACGGATGCGTTTAGCGATGCAGCCGCTCAACACGAGGATTTAAAAGTGCTTTTCGAATTCTACAAAGAAGGCGAAGGCGCGGCAGAAGACGTCGAAGCGCAATACAAAGTCGCATTGCAGGCACTCGAGGATCTCGAATTCAAAAACATGCTTTCTGCTGAGGAGGATGGCTTAAGTGCAGTGATGCAAATTACGGCGGGTGCCGGAGGTACAGAGAGTTGTGATTGGGCTTCGATGCTCATGCGCATGTACATCATGTGGGGCCAGAAAAATGGCATGAAAGTCAAAGAACTCGACATGCAGGAAGGTGACGTGGCCGGCGTGAAATCTGTAACCCTTGAATTTGAAGGGGAATTTGGTTTCGGTTATCTGAAAGGAGAAAACGGTGTGCATCGTCTGGTGCGGATTAGTCCTTTTGATTCCAACGCCAAGCGCCATACCTCATTCGTGTCGGTATATGTGTATCCGCTTGTGGATGATACGATTGAAATTGCGATCAACCCTGCGGATATCACCTGGGATACTTTTCGATCAGGAGGTGCCGGTGGGCAGAATGTGAACAAGGTGGAAACCGGTGTCAGGCTCAAGCACAAACCAACAGGGATCATTATTGACAATACCGAAACGAGATCGCAACTCCAAAACAAAGAAAAAGCCATTCAACTTTTGAAGTCTCAGCTCTACGAAATGGAGATGAAAAAACGTCTTGAAGCGCGTGAAACGATCGAAGCTGGAAAGATGAAAATCGAGTGGGGTTCGCAAATCCGAAATTATGTCTTACAACCCTATCAATTGGTCAAAGACGTACGCACCGGTTACGAAACTTCGGCAGTGGATGATGTGCTCAATGGAGAAATTGACGAATTCCTCAAGGCTTTTCTGATGGAATACGGCAAATCAAAAACCCCAGCGACCTAATGTCTGCCGAACCTATCACCATTTACCACAATCCGCGATGCAGCAAGAGCCGCGAAACCCTCGCCCTTATTCGCAAAAGCGGGATGGAACCAGTTATTGTGGAATACCTCAAAGAGGTGCCGACCAAAGCTGAATTACAGAAAATTCTCGCTCAACTTCACGTACCGGTGGAAACCATCGTACGGCAGGAAGAACAGATGTATAAATCTCAGTTGAAGGGAAAAGCGTTTAATGAAGATGAGTGGATTCAAATACTTCGCGAAAATCCGAAACTTATCCAACGCCCCATTGTGATCCGCGGAAGCCGCGGTGTAATCGGAAGACCTCCTGAAAACGTTAAAAAACTGTTGTAATATCATGGAATACCGTATAGAAACAGATACCATGGGCGAGGTGAAAGTGCCTGCCGATAAGTATTGGGGCGCACAAACAGAACGGTCACGTGGAAATTTTAAAATCGGCCCGGCAGCCAGCATGCCGTTGGAAATAATTTACGGTTTTGCCTATTTGAAAAAAGCAGCTGCTTTGACCAATGAGGCGCTCGGGGTGCTTGAGGCCCGGAAATGCAAAGATATTGCTGCCGTCTGTGAGGAAATTCTGGAAGGAAAACTCGATGATCAGTTTCCACTCGTGATCTGGCAAACAGGCTCCGGTACCCAGAGCAATATGAATGTGAATGAAGTAATCGCCAACCGGGCGCACGTGTTGCGCGGCGGCAAACTTGGAGAGGTAAAAACATTCATTCACCCAAACGACGATGTGAACAAATCGCAGTCAAGCAATGATACTTTTCCGACAGGAATGCACATTGCGATCTACAAAAAGATTGTGGAAGAGACGATTCCGGGTGTTGAACAACTGAAAAAAACCCTGCAGACCACGGCCAAGAATTTTATTGAAGTTGTAAAAATCGGCAGAACCCACCTGATGGATGCAACACCGCTCACGCTCGGTCAGGAGTTTTCGGGTTTTGTTTCCCAACTCGACCACAGCCTGAGGGCCTTGCGCAATACGCTCGACCATCTCAGCGAACTCGCTTTGGGGGGCACAGCCGTAGGAACGGGTATCAATACGCCCGACGGATATGCTCCGCTCGTGGCAGAAAAAATTGCAGAACTCACCGGCCATCCTTTCAAAACTGCCGAAAACAAGTTTGAAGCTCTCGCCGCACACGACGCGCTGGTGGAAACCCACGGCGCTTTGAAACAACTGGCGGTATCTCTCAATAAAATCGCCAATGATGTGCGCATGCTGGCCTCTGGTCCGCGCAGTGGCATTGGTGAAATTCTCATTCCTGAAAATGAGCCAGGCTCTTCCATCATGCCGGGAAAAGTAAATCCGACGCAATGTGAAGCACTTACAATGGTTTGCGCGCAGGTGATCGGCAATGACATGGCTGTTGCGGTCGGCGGCATGCAGGGACATTATCAGTTGAATGTTTTTAAACCGGTGATGGCTGCCAACCTTTTGCAATCAGCCACTTTGTTGGGCGATGCATGCCGGTCTTTTGACGAACATTGCGCTGTTGGCATCGAGCCCAACAGGGCTGTAATCAAAAAAAACGTGGACAATTCGCTTATGCTCGTTACAGCTTTAAATCCGCATATCGGATACGACAAGGCTGCCAAAATCGCCAAGACGGCTCATAAAAATGGAACTACCCTCAAGCAGGAAGCCGTCAATCTGGGATTTCTAACGGCTGAAGAATTTGATAAGTGGGTGATTCCCCATGACATGACCGGAAGACCGGCTGAGGAGTGATTTTGAGTTTCAGAAGATCGGAATCTACTGGTTTTTCGCGCACCGCTCCGGCGGAGAAGCAGTGTTTATTGAAATATTATTTACCCTTTCGGTCGGCCTTTTCTTTGGCAAGTGCTTTCAACATGGGTTGGGATGCGTAAATCTTTTCTGGTTTTTCGGTGCCGTCTTCATCAAACCGCTGCCAAATGCCATATTTCCCGCCTTCGCGAAATTCACCAATTGATTCCAACTTGCCCGACCGATAGTAGTACTTGAACTCGCCATGGGCAATCATCATTTCGCGGTCGCTGTAGTATCCTTCCATTTTGAGCTCACCGGAAATAAAATATGCTTTGAATAAAAATCCGCGTTCCGTTTCTTCTTCCAACAGACAATAATACGCGGCGTTTTTCTTGTTTTTGACCACTTCCATTCTCACATCCAGGTAGATTTCTTCTCCTTCAAATAGGGGTGTTGCCTGAGCCACAAAGGATAAAGTAAGCGCGACTGCGAGTATCTTGAAAGTGCGCATGGCGTTCGAATTTTTCATTGCCCGATCTTACGAGCCGGAACGGGGGAAGGTTGCGGTTTTATGGCATTCACATCCGATCAATCCTTCAAGCCAGCCATCCTTCCCGATCCAGCGATCTGTATTGTATGGCTTCTGCCAAATGCGCCGTTTTGATCTCTTCCGAACCTTCAAGATCTGCGATGGTAAGTGCCACTTTTAAGATTCGCGCATAACTTCTGGCTGAGAAACCGAGCCTTTCCACCGCATTTTTCAGCAGTGCTTCTCCGGAAGCGTCAATTTCGCAATGCACCTTCATCAATTTGGGTGAAAGCTGGGCATTGCAGTGGATGTCTTTCACATTTTGGTAACGGGCGGTCTGAATTTCCCGCGCTGCGATGACACGGGCGCGAATGGTGTCGGAATGTTCTCCGGATTCCCGGTTGCGCAGCTCTTCAAAAGCCACTGGATTTACTTCGATGTGAAGGTCGATACGGTCCATCAATGGTCCAGAAATTTTGGCGAGGTAGCGCCTTACGGCAAATTCGCTGTCGGTAGATTCTCCGGGCTTGAAAAAATCACCGCTTGGGGAAGGATTCATCGAAGCCACAAGCATAAAAGACGAAGGGTAATCCACTGAAATTTTGGCGCGTGAAATTGTTACGACTCGATCTTCAAGGGGTTGTCGAAGCACTTCCAGCACGCCTCTTTTAAATTCTGG
>JBBSDD010000128.1:0-7081 GCA_038249755.1 Flavobacteriales bacterium
AGATTCGGGAGCGACTCTTAACCATTGATGAGAACAAGTGGGGCCTCATTCAGACTATACAGTTTAAAGAACCCACCACAATACTCATCGTATCTCTGCTTGCAGGTGCATTTGGAATTGACCGTTTTATGATTGGCGATACGGGCCTCGGGATCGGTAAACTTCTCACCTGCGGAGGTTTCGGTATTTGGGCCATCGTTGACTGGTTTTTGATTATGGACGCTGCCCGCGAAAAAAACATGATCAAACTTCAACAATTTCTTTATTAATCAGGATGAACAAACTGCGTTTGTATGGCTTCCTGATCGTGATGTGCATGGCGGGTTATGCCTGGCTGGGGTATAGCTTTTCGCAAAAAGCGGCAGGCGTTTCTCATGAAGTATCTGTCTGTATGTTTAAAAACGTATCGGGCGTGCCATGTCCTTCCTGCGGTTCTACACGCTCCGTGATGTCGCTCGCGGAAGGTCATTTCGCGGAAGCGACCCGGCAGAATCCGCTGGGCATTGTCATCGCTCTTTTGATGGTGGCTTTGCCGATCTGGATTGTTGGGGATGTAGTCAGAAAAAGTTCTTCCCTGTTTCGGTTCTACAACAGTTTTGAAATCTGGTTCAGACAGCCGAAAGTGTCTATCACAGCAGGCGCGCTGTTGTTGATCAATTGGATTTGGAGCATATCAAAAGGAATATGATTTCTACCACACCCTTTATTTATCCGCCCGCAGACAGCGAAAGTGAAAAAGCTTCCAACAGTTATCTGATGTCGCTCGTAGCCCTGATGGCTGGACTGCCGCTGCCAATCATCAACCTTGTCGCCACTTTCATCTTTTACGCTGGCAACCGGAATGGCACTTATTTCGTTCGCTGGCATTGCACCCAGGCGCTGCTTTCGCAAATTTCTTTGTTGCTCATCAACAGTTTTGCTTTCTGGTGGACCATTTCCGTCATTTTTAGGGATGGATTGGTTACCAATGAATTCATCGCCTACATCATAGCAGTTTTGCTTTTCAACCTGGCGGAATTCATTGCCACCATTTACTCAGCTGTGAGCACGCGAAAAGGCATCCACGTGCAGTGGTGGTTTTACGGAAGTCTCACCAACCTCATTTGCCGCTCGTGAAAAACAATATTTGGTTTCAGGGAATTGTCATGGTGGGATTTTTCCTGCTGGTCCTGTTTGGACTTCGGCAGGTGAATTGGATGGAATTGCTAAATGTACGTCAGGCCGGGGAGGCCACTGAGGAAAAACTCGGCAAAATTCTCTGGGATGTTTTTCGCGAAAGCGATGAAGAAATTACGGATCCATACGTGATCAGTGCCGTGGATAGCCTGCTCACCCGCATCTGCGAGGCCAATGATATCGACAAAAGCCAGATCAAACTTCACCTACTGGAAAAGGACGAAGTCAATGCCTTTGCACTTCCCGACGGGCATCTGGTACTCTTCTCAGGTCTTTTGACCGATTGCGAAAACGAGGGCGAACTCATTGGTGTGATGTGCCACGAACTGGCGCATATCGAATTGCGCCACGTGATGAAAAAGCTCGTTCGGGAGATCGGATTTTCAGCTATCATCTCTTTGACCACGGGCGCCGGCGGAGGAGAAGTGATGCAGGTGGCCAAAATGCTTTCTTCATCGGCTTACGACCGCAGCCTCGAAAAAGAGGCCGATATCAAAGCAGTTGATTACATGGTGAAAGCGCAGGTGGATCCACTTCCGCTCAGCGATTTTCTTTTTCGCCTTTCGGAAAATGATGGGGAAGAAGTTGAATTTCTCTCCTGGTTTAGCACCCATCCGGAAACGCTGGAACGAGCGGAATACGTTGTGGTTTACAGCAACGAACAGGAATTTCAAAAAGAAAAAGTACTCGCCGAATCGACCTGGGAGGAAATTGGAAAAAGGGTGAATTCGGGATTGGATTAGTTGTTTTACAGGTTCGGATTAAAAGATTTTCATTTCCACCTGTCACTCCGAAACTTCCGAATTGTTGTCAGAAGCTAACGGTTGTCAATTTTGTTGATGCTCATTATGATGACTTTCACTTTTCCCGAGCGCTTTGACTGCCAAAAGAAATCGACAGCACAATACACTTCCGAAATAATTTATCTTAGTCATTTGCCCAATCGTTGTTTTTTATTCCGATAATTGCCACTCGTTACGTTTCATTTTTCGTTTGCTGATTTGAATGGCATACCCACGAATCTCTTTTATTCAACAATCTCGTTTAAAAAATGAATTTCTCTACCATTGATTTCGTGATTTTTTTCGGCTACTGTATTTTCATAGTGGCTTTTGGATTGTGGATTTCCCGTGAAAAAAAGGGACATAAAAAAGACTCCAGCGATTATTTCCTCGCGGGAAACACGCTTCCCTGGTGGGCTATCGGTGCATCATTGATCGCTGCCAATATTTCTGCAGAGCAGTTTATTGGCATGTCGGGTTCGGGCTACGCTTTGGGATTGGCTATTGCCAGTTATGAATGGATGGCCGCCCTTACACTCATCGTCGTGGCCAAATTTTTCCTGCCCATTTTTATCGAAAAGAAAATTTTTACCCTTCCCCAATTTCTTGAAATACGCTTCGACAGCCGAATCAGAACCATCCTGGCGGTATTTTGGGTATTGCTTTACACTTTTGTAAACCTCACCACCGTATTATACCTTTCTTCTCTCGCACTGAGCGTCGTTTTGGGCATCAGCATGACCCAATCCATCATTGGTTTGGCCGTGATTGCCGTCGCATATTCACTTTATGGAGGATTAAAAGCAGTGGCATGGACGGATGTGGTACAGGTCATATTTCTTGTTTTTGGTGGTCTGGTTACGACCTACCTCGCGCTGAACGCGGTAAGTGATGGCGCTGGGGTGATAGAAGGAATGAAAGTTTTGTACCGTGAAGCGCCCGACAAGTTCGACATGATTCTTACCAAAGATAATCCATATTATAAAGATCTGCCTGGCCTGAGCGTCTTGGTTGGAGGTATGTGGATTGCCAACCTAAGCTATTGGGGTTGTAACCAATATATCATTCAAAGGGCGCTTGCTGCAAAAAGTGTCAAAGAAGCACAGAAAGGCTTGGCATTTGCGGGATATCTAAAATTAATAATTCCTCTTATTGTTGTTATTCCGGGTATTGCAGCTTTCGTTATGCAAGCAGACATTGCCCGCCCGGATGAAGCGTATCCATGGCTTCTCGGCAATCTAGTGCCAGCAGGAGTGCGTGGTTTGGCTTTCGCAGCCCTGATCGCTGCGGCCCTTTCATCGCTGAGTTCGATGATGAACAGTACCGCTACCATTTTTACCATGGATATTTACAAGCCGTTTTTTGGACAAGATGCCTCTGAAACCAAACTTGTAAATGTGGGACGCCTCGTGGGTTTTCTCTCCGTGGTGATCGCGGTTTTTGTCGCCCAACCTTTGCTTGGTGGCGAAGAGCAGATATTTCAGTTTATTCAAAAGTACACGGGTTATGTAAGTCCAGGAATCGTTGTACTTTTCTTATTTGGCCTTTTCTGGAAAAGAACCACAGGTACAGCGGCACTTTGGTCAGCTATTGCCTCAGTTCCGCTCAGCATTCTGGTAGATTTTATGTTTTCCGAAGTGCCGTTCCTCAATCAAATGGGAATCGTATTTCTCTTGTTGTCAGCGCTTATTGTTTCTATTTCGATTTACGAAAGCAAAAGAGATTCGCCAAAAGCCATTGTGTTCGGGGTAGATTTATTCAAGACGGGGCCGGTATTTAACATCGCCTCTATGGGAATCATTTTAATTTTGGGACTTCTTTACACGATGTTCTGGTAAATATGCTGTTATGGACATCAATTTTATTCAGCGTCAGTTTACCAACCGGTTTCATGCAAAACCTATCATTGTAAAAGCCCCTGGCCGCATCAATCTGATTGGAGAACACACAGATTACAACGATGGATTCGTCATGCCGGCCGCCATTGACAAAGCATTGATTTTCGGTGTCTCGAGATCGGGTGATGCCACCTGTACTTTGCGCGCACTTGAATATGATTCTGAAGCGCAGTTTAATCTGGATAGCAGTCAACCAGGAGAAGGCAGCAATTGGGAGCAGTATTTCAGGGCCGCTTTGGCGGAAATGAGCGAAAAAAAAATTCAGCCCACGGAAGGATTTAATCTGGTTTTCGGTGGCAATATCCCCATTGGTGCCGGCCTTTCTTCTTCTGCCGCCCTCTGTTGCGGATTTATTTTCGCCCTAAACGAACTGTTTGATTTTCATCTTTCGAGAAAAGAAATTGCACTCATCGCGCAAGCCACAGAACATCGCATTGGTCTCAACTGCGGCATTATGGACCAATATGCAGTGATGTTTGGCGAGAAAGACAGTTTTATGTGTCTCGATTGCCGCAGCCTTGAATTTGAAACATATTCCACTGATTTGGGCGCATACGACATGGTATTGATCAATTCAAAATACGAACACGAATTAATTGGTTCGGCTTACAATGATCGAAGAAAATCATGCGAAAAAGCAGTAGCTATTATTGCGAATAAAATTGATGGAATAAAAAGCCTCCGCGATGTGGATTTAAAGATGCTTTTGTCTTTTCAAAAAGAGTTGGATTCAGAAACGTTCGCCCGTGCCAAATTTGTGGTGGAGGAAAATGATCGGGTAATGCAAGCGAAAAAGGCACTTCAATCGAATGACATGGCAAAATTGGGCAGACTTCTTTATGAGACCCACGCAGGCTTGAGCGAAGAATATGAGGTCAGCACCAAAGAAATGGATTTGTTGGTTTCTCTTACAAAATCGCGGCCTGAAATTTTGGGCGCACGCATGATGGGCGGAGGATTTGGAGGCTGTACGATCAATATTGTTGAGAAAGAAAATAGCCGGCAAACCATAGCAGATATCACCGCAGCTTATCAGGTAGAAACCGGAATTAAAGCTGAAGCTTATTTTGTGAAAGTGAATGACGGTGTAAACCGAATAACACAATGAAAAAGAAAATTATTGTAACGGGCGGTACGGGTTTTATCGGTTCGCACACTGTCGTGGAATTGATGGAAGCTGGATTCGGGGTTGTCATTTTTGATGACCTGCGCAATTCGGATATCGGTGTGCTTGATAAAATAGAAAAGATTACTGGTCATAAACCGGATTTCGAGCAGGTTGATCTCTCTGATCAGGTGGCTGCAGAAGCTGTCGTTTCAAAACATGCGGATGCCGTGGCATGTATTCATTTCGCAGCGCTCAAAGCAGTGGGGGAGAGTGTGGAAAATCCGCTGCTTTATTACAGAAATAATCTTTTTTCACTCATTAATTTATTACAAGCCTTTCGGCCACATTCAGACACAGCCTTTATTTTTTCTTCCTCTGCCACGGTGTATGGGCAGCCGGATAAATTGCCCATCGACGAGAGCAGCCCGGTTGTTCCAGCCAATTCTCCCTATGGCAATACAAAACAAATGGCTGAAGAAATCCTCCAGCAATCTGTAGAAGCGGGTACAATCAAATCTGCTATTTCTCTCCGGTATTTCAACCCCATAGGCGCACATTCTTCTGCTTTAATCGGTGAACTTCCGAAAGGGCTTCCAAATAACCTGATGCCCTTTATTACGCAAACAGCTGCGGGTATCCGGCCTGACTTAAAGGTTTTTGGAAAAGATTACAAGACCGCTGATGGTACAGCCGTGCGCGATTACATCCATGTCGTGGATGTTGCGCAGGCACATGTTGTCGCGCTAAACCGCATACTCGATGGGAAATCAAAAGCCGCATACGAAGTTTTTAATCTCGGTACGGGTATGGGTTTTTCCGTGTTGGACGTGATCAAATCATTTGAAAAAACTTCTGGATTGAAATTGAAATATCATTTTGCCGAAAGACGACCTGGAGATGTGGAACAAATTTACGCGGACACCTCTCTCGCCAACGAGGAATTGGGATGGAAGGCTCAACTCAACCTGGACGATATGACTTCTTCCGCATGGAATTGGGAGAAAAATCTTCGCGGAATTAAATAATAAAGCATGGATTTAAAAGATTTAAACACTGAACCTCACCGCAGGTATAATATTCTGACAAGAGAGTGGGTGTTGGTGTCGCCTCACCGAACCAAAAGACCGTGGCAGGGGCAGGAGGAAGACATCGTGCAGCAGTCGGGCCTAACTTACGATCCGACCTGTTATCTCTGTCCAGGGAATACCAGAGCGGGTGGCCATCAAAATGAGAATTACGATCACACTTTTGTTTTTACCAATGATTTTGCAGCCCTAAAACAGGATGTATCGGTAGACGGAGACTTTTCAGATGGGCTATTAAAGTCACATGTCGAAAAAGGCCTTTGTAAAGTGATTTGTTTTTCCCCCAACCACCAACTTACGCTTCCGGTAATGGAAGTGTCGGACATTGAGCGTGTGGTGCGCGTGTGGCAAAAGGAATATCTTGAAATTGGTGCCCTCGAAGATATCAATTACGTTCAGATCTTTGAAAACAAAGGGGAAACAATGGGTTGCAGCAATCCCCATCCGCATGGGCAAATTTGGGCAAGCCGCGGTATTCCTGATGAGCCAGCAAAGGAACAGGTCATGCAATTGGCATATTTCCAAAAAAATAATCGCAGTCTTCTGGGCGACTACATTAAGCAGGAATTAAAAGCAAATGAGCGTATCGTGGTTGAAAATGACCATTTTGTTGCCCTCGTCCCATTTTGGGCGGTGTGGCCGTACGAAACCATGATCGTCAGTAAAAAACATCTCCAACATATTGGTCAGTTTGATCATACGCATGTTTCAGCTCTAGCCGATATCGTCAAAAGGCTTACCATCCGTTACGACAATTTATTTTTAGTTTCCTTCCCTTATTCAGCCGGGATTCATCAGGCACCCACCGACGGGGAGGCGCATTCAGAATGGCATTTTCACATACACTGCTATCCGCCCTTACTTCGTTCTGCAACGGTTAAAAAATTTATGGTGGGTTATGAATTGCTGGGAAATCCGCAGCGGCATATCACAGCAGAATTGAGTGCTGATATTTTAAAAGGATTATCGGACATACATTATTCGGAGAAGCATTGAGTATTGAGTATTAAGTATTAAGTATTAAGTATTAAG
>JBBSDD010000129.1:0-7059 GCA_038249755.1 Flavobacteriales bacterium
CCAGCGTTTCTATCATCATGGGGATGTCTGCCGGGTCGTTTTGAAGATCACCGTCCAGCGTCGCAATATAATCGCCTTGGGCATAGTCGATTCCGGCCTGCATGGCAGTGGTTTGTCCAAAATTCTTTTGAAAAATGAGCAGTTTCACCCGGTCATCAGCAAAGGCCTTTATCCGGGCCACTGTTTGATCTGTAGAACCATCATCAACCAGAATCACTTCATAATGAATACCGTAGAGTGCAGCATTGATTTGGTCAAGCAGCGGCTCCACATTGTCTTCTTCATTCATGAGGGTGATAACCAGTGAAAGCTTCATGATGCAATAATTTTTGGCCAAGGTACGCAACGCTATTTGGACAGAGCCTACCCATTGAATCTTGTGCCGCTTATTTGGCAATCCATCAATAAGCGCACAAAACCGTTTTTGTCAGACTTATTTGAGTTTGATTAGAAACAGGAAGTAATCGTCGCTTTTCGTTCTGAATTTGAGATAATCCTGATGCATATCCGGATTAAAGTAGGATTCGTGTACAATGTAAAACGTGTCGGCTTTTGCAGAATCGGATACCGATAGAATTTGATCTCTGGCTCTGCTGATTACAAAACTTGTAGCATCGTGTGTATAATTTGGCCCAAGCAGATAGACGGGTTCATCACCCACAACGGATGCCACTTTTTCGGCGTCAGCCTGATAGCCGCGGCCACGTGCATCGCGGTTTGGCAACATCACCCAATCGAATCCAATCCGCAGCACAAGGAGAAAAATTCCCAAAATCAACCACCTGAATGCCGGTCTGCGCAAGTAGAGTGCGCAGATGAGCAGCATGCCTGCAAATGTGACGATGAGTTTGATTTGAAAAGCCGAAATCCCAGCGTCGTTTGCGTAAATCATGGCGACCGCAGGTGTGGCGAGCAACAGAAGCATCACAACAAAAACCACACGTTGAAGCACCCGCTCAAATCGTCCGCCGGCTTGGCTCATCGCCTGAAAAAGCACAGCGAAAAATAAAGGCAGAAACATAAAGAGATACCGCGGGTGAACTCCAGGAGAGGTCCAATAAACCAGAATATTCAATCCGAAAACAAGGATGGCAAATCGTGAAAAATCATCTGCCCAGAGCTTTCGCCACGTACCTTTCGCGAAAAGAATGAACACCAGCAGTGTCCAGGGAGCAAAGTGGTACATATTCTCAAGCGGAAATAAGAAAATGGCCTTCAGGTTATCGAGCCAACTATGGTCTGTGACGGTGCGTTTGCTGCTTTCGCTAAAAACGGTGGTGAAGAGATTCTCAGCCGAACCGGGATTTATCTGAAGGTAGAAATAGTAGTAAAGGCCTACAGGTAAAATGAAAAACAAAACCCCAAGAAAATGAGTGCGGTGAAAAAGAAGTTTCCAATCCCGCATAAAGACTGCCCATGCTACAAGGGTGAAAAATTGAAAAACCACGGGCGGAAGTCCTTTCATAAGATAAGCGACTGCCATAAGAAAATAACTGACAGCAAATAACTTGAGGGAAGCGCCCTGGCGACCAAGGGTATAAAAGAGCATAAAATTGATAAAAATCAACACGCTAAATGCGACATCTATAAGTCCCAAAAATGAGTCGTAAAAAAGAATTCGACCTGAGGTAATGGTTGCAATGATCACAAGCCAGGCAAAAGCTTTGCCCTTCACAGGTGCTATAAAACGGTAAATCGCGATGCCAAATGCGATAATGGCGACCACCACAGGAAAACGCACAGCAAAGTTGGAATAACTGCCAAAAAGCTTGAACGACAAAGCCATGATCCAGTTGTAAAGCGGGGGTTTATTGTAATAAAATTCCCCGTTTAATGTAGGGGCGATGTATTGATCCGATAAAATCATTTCCAGCGCCACGAGAGCTCGCCGGCTCTCATCGGTGTGAATAAACATGTGATGAACCCCGAGATTGATCAGCAGCGCCGGTATCAGCAGCACCGCGAATAGGACGTAGTAAAAATTGGGTTGATCAAAAAGCCTTGTCTTCATTCCGAATAATCCCTGCAAAGAAAAACAAAACATCAACTACGGCGAAAATAAACAAAAAGGGCCGCCTCGTTTCCCAAGGCAGCCCATATATAAAGATGGCCACGAATCTTATTCGATGGCTCCGAGTATCTCATCGCTGAGTGGATCAGCACCCGACCTGTAGCGGTGGATGAGATTGCCATGTTCATCGATGAGAAATTTTTCAAAATTCCAATTGATATCGCCTGTGAAATCCGGGTTTTCTTCTGATGTAAGCCACGCGAAGAACGGGTGAATATCGCTTCCTTTCACTGAAACCTTCGCAGCCATTGGAAAACTTACACCGTAGTTGCGCTCGCAAAAGTTAGCGATCTCTTCGTTGGTTCCCGGCTCCTGCTTCCCAAAATTGTTGGCGGGAAAGCCAATGATCACCAGCTTATCATTGTGTGCCTTGTAGAGGTCTTCGAGTTGGGCGTACTGCTTTGTATATCCGCATTTTGAAGCGGTATTAACAATGAGGATTTTCTTGCCTTTATAAGTGCTCAGGTCTAAATTCCCACCTTCCAGGGCTTCTACTTTAAATTCATGTGCATTCTTCATTGGTACTATTTTAGACGGATGTGTACTAAGTAAAGCCAACAGTATAAAAGCAAAAAGTTGCATGGAGTTAATTTTGATGTGACTACTAAACCCCGGGTGTGAATATTTGTTTTGTACCTGTGGTCAAATATACCGGCAAATGACCTAAATTTAAAAAAAATCAAAGTGAATCGGATTTTTAGAAAAATGAGTGACCACTCCAAAGTGGAGCTCGGGGATTACAGCAAAGAAATGGTGCTCAAAAATCCAGGTATTAAGATTTATGTGGGAAGCGACAGTCAAAACTATGCGAAGAAAACGCTCTATGCCACCACGGTGGTATTTCGTTTTGAAAAAAATGGGGCGCACGTCATTTTTCACAGAGAGTCTACCCCGCTGGTTGCCGACATGTGGACCAGACTTTGGGGTGAGCTTCAGCGCAGTATCGATGTAGCAGGATATTTGAGGTTTGAGTGCGACGTACCAATCGAACAGATTGATCTGGACCTCAATAGCGATCCCGAATTCCCTTCAAACAGCGTTTTTCAGGCTGCAGTGGGCTACGCACAAAGCATGGGCTACAAAGCGAAGACCAAACCCGATTTGCTCCTGGCTACCTGGGCTGCAAATGTGCTTGTAAATTAAAATTCTTTCGACTCTCGTCTTTGTGACGATTTAAGAAAAGTGGAGTTCAAGGCCGCCATCAGCACACTAAAGAGCAGTGCCCACCAGAAATTGGTTACGTGAAAATTGTTTACCAAGACCGCTGCAAGAAGCACAATTGCCGCGTTGATTACGAGCAAAAACAGGCCCAGGGTGAAGATCGTTACCGGAATGGTAAGAATGATTAGCAAGGGCTTCACGAAAATATTGAGCACGCCCAGGACCAATGCTACCAGCATCGCCGTCCAGAAATCATCAACTGTTATTCCGGGCAACGCCCAGGCCAGGCCAAATACAATTAAGGCATTCACGAAAAAACGTACGACTAGATTCATGTGGACAATGTACAATTTTCCAGATTTCTCCGCAACGCGGCCAAATAAAATAGCACAGTGGTGGACGAAATCGCAACACGGCGCACAACTCAGGAAGGTGTCTACTTCTCCGGCCTCAGAAATCATATCTTTGCCAAGGATAGAATACCCCAATCGCAATGCATTTTTTAGTCACTGGCTGTGCCGGGTTTATTGGAAGCCACCTTGTAGAACGTCTGTTGAGTGCTGGCCATGACGTAACGGGCATCGACAACTTTGACCCATTTTACCCGCGAAGTGTGAAGATGGAAAACATTAAAGCTGCGTTGATGTCTTCTCAATTTCGTCTGGTAGAAGCTGACCTGGCCGAGCCTTCCACATATAAAAATCTCTTCAGACAAGTGGATTGCGTGGTGCACCTCGCAGGCAAGGCTGGCGTGCGTCCTTCGGTAGAAAATCCGGAAGCCTATATCCGGTCCAATATCACAGCCACCCAGCTATTGTTGGAATGGATGCGGGACGCCGGACTCAAAAAGTTGGTATTCGCCTCTTCGAGCAGCGTATATGGAAACAACAAGTCTGTACCCTTTCGGGAAACTGATTTTGTAGACGACCCGATTTCGCCGTATGCCTTCACCAAGAAGGCTTGCGAACTTATGAACCATGTGTACCACCATCTCTATGACGCCGACATCCTAAACCTGAGATTTTTCACTGTCTACGGTCCCAGACAGCGTCCTGATCTTGCTATTCATAAGTTTATCGACACCATCGCTTCCGGAAAGCCCATCACCCTTTTTGGCGATGGAAGCAGTGCCCGTGATTACACTTTCGTAGATGACATCATCTCAGGCATTGAAAAATCAATTGATTATGTCATGATGCACAACGGTGTTTTTGAGACCATCAATATCGGAAACAACAGTCCGGTAAAGCTGCAAACGTTGGTGGATAAACTCTACACACTGATGGACAAAACACAAATGCTTCAATACGCTCCAATGCAGCCCGGAGATGTAGAGCGGACTTATGCCGATATTTCCAAAGCCGACAGACTTCTCGGCTACAGGCCCAAGACCTCGCTCGATTCCGGCCTGGGAATCTTCAAAGCCTGGAAAGAGAAGACTGAGCAGGCAGTTTCGGGCACTTGAGCAACAAGATCAGGAAAGCGTAAAAAAAAGGGCACCCAAAGGTGCCCTGAACATTTAAATAAATTTAAGAAGCTCAATTCAAGACAATCTCAATACTTCGTTTGCCATTGGCAGGGACCATTTGCAAGGCTTTTGAATAAGCCAGAATGTTTGCCACGGTCAATGTTTTGGGCGTCGTGCGAAAGTTCCGGAGATCCGGTTCGGATTCACCAACCGGTGAACCATCGTTGTGATTGTTGTTTGAAGAATGATTTGTTGTAGAAAGATTCATAGGCTGACTTTTGTTTTATTTCAAAACGCAGCCAGCCAGATAAATATTATTTCAAAGACAAAATTTATTTTGTAAGCGAGATATTTTTCTGCTCCATCAGCTTCCGAATGTTGATGAGCGCATAGCGCATCCTTCCCAGGGACGTATTGATGCTTACATCACAAATATCGGATATCTCCTTAAAACTCAATCCGGCATAATGGCGCATCACCACAACTTGTCGTTGCTCATGCGGGAGCATTTCCAGAAGCTGTCGCAAATCTTTGTGAATATTTTCATTTTCCCAAATCTGATCGATATTCAGGGTATCTGCGGCTATCCCGGCGAAAACGTCATAATCTTCATCACTTCGCACAGCAGGCATCTTTTTGGCCTTCCGGAAATGATCGATCGACAGGTTGTGCGCGATGCGCAACACCCAAGGCAGAAATTTCCCTTCCTCGTTGTATTTTCCATCCTTTAGCGTTCGGATGGCTTTGAGAAAAGTTTCCTGAAATATATCATCGGCCACGACATTGTCTCGCACCATCATCACAATCTGTGTATAGATGCGATCCTGATGTCTTTTCAACAATACTTCAAATGATGACTCGTTACCTTTTAGATACGACTGAACCAAATCCTGATCGGAAATTGAATTTTTAAGCATACTTCTCCTGTTATTAAGCGTGAGATTTTAGGAGTAAAGATGTATGCTATAGGCGGTGGTGTATTAGATTGTTGTGTAAAATGTATGGTTAAATCCCAAAACAAGTGGCATAAAGATATGTTATCAAATGCTGTGATGCAAATATTTGATTATTTTGTACTTCTTCAAAATCCTACAACATTAGATTCCTATGCCAAAACAGGCTACTTTATCCGTTACGCCCAAAACACATATCATTATAAAAAAGGCTTATACCCACAATCTTAAGGGTGTTACAGTGGCCCTTCCAAGGGGCAGATTCATCGTAATCACAGGCCTCTCCGGTTCCGGAAAATCTTCACTCGCTTTCGACACGCTTTATGCCGAAGGTCAAAGAAGGTACGTTGAAAGCCTTTCATCCTATGCCCGACAGTTTCTCGGCAAGATGGACAAACCCACAGTAGAATCGATTTCCGGCATCTCCCCTGCCATTGCCATCGAACAAAAAGTGACCACGCGAAACAGCCGTTCCACGGTTGGTACATCTACCGAAATCTACGATTATATCAAATTGCTCTTCGCCCGGATCGGTCATACCATCAGCCCCGTTTCCGGAAAAGAAGTAACGCGCGACACAACTGCCGATGTGGTAAACTACATCACTTCGCTGTTCGGTGAGTCTAAATTGCTCATCATGGCGCCCCTGATTCGCAAAAAAGACAGAACAATCAAGGAACAATTGGAGATCCTTCAAAAGCAAGGTTACATCCGGATTCGGTACAATGGAAAGCTCATGCGGCTCGACGAATTGGATTTTGAAAAGGTGAAAACCAAAGATCGAATCGATATCGTGGTTGATCGTGTGGTTTACAACCACGGCGATGAATCGGTGGAATCGCGCATCGCTGACTCCGTGGAAACAGCCTACTTTGAAGGCGATGGCACCTGCATGATTGCTTTTACAGACAGTGAGACCGAACCCAAAATCTTTTCCAATAAATTTGAAAGAGATGGCATCGTGTTTGAAAAACCGAGCGAACATTTTTTCAGTTTCAACAATCCGGTGGGTGCCTGCAAGACCTGCGAAGGTTTTGGAAACATCATCGGTATCGACCCCGACGCAGTAATCCCCAACAAACGCCTGAGCATATTTGACGATGCAGTCGTGGCATGGCGCGGCGAAAGCATGAGCGTTTGGAAAGATGAATTGCTCTACAACGCTACAAAATTTGATTTTCCGGTGCACCGGAGTTACCACGAACTTACCGAAGCGCAAAAAGAATTGCTCTGGACGGGCAATAAATACTTCAAGGGGCTCAACGCTTTTTTCAAATATCTCGAATCGAAAAGTTACAAAATTCAGTACCGCGTGATGTTGAGCAGATACCGCGGCAAAACCGTTTGTCCTGATTGCAAAGGCAGTCGACTGCGCAAGGATGCTACGTATGTGAAAATAAACAAGC